>JBAUOX010000455.1:0-6992 GCA_049579985.1 Isosphaeraceae bacterium
CGGTCACCGATATGCTGAACAAGCACCGTGAGTCGCTTGACGCTCAGTACAAGGCGGGGATACGGACCATCGAAGAAGCCTTCAAGGTGGGCGAGGCCAAGGATCCGCAGCAGTTCCGCCGTCTCACCGAAGAGCTCTGGAAGCACAGCCTTGAGTGCCTCAAAACTGTGGCCGAGGCGCAGACGCGAGACGTCCAGGCTGCAATGGAGAAGCTTTACGAGGTCGCGTCCAAAAGCGCGTCGGGCTTGAAAGTCTGAGCCCACACGGACGTCAGGATTTAGCACGGCCAAGGGAAATCCGCCCCGGCCGCAGGACGAGCCCAGGAAGGGTTACAACTCAACTTGAGAAGGTTCCGCAAGGTCGAGGACTATGACGATGGCAAGCACTCAGTCGTTGATTGTGACAGGCGTGAGGACACCGATGGGGGCCTTCATGGGAGCGCTTGCCGGGGTTCCGGCAGCTCAGCTCGGGGCCACCTGCATCAAGGCGTTGCTGGAGCGGACGGGCGTGCCGCCCGACCGTGTCGATGAGGTTATCATGGGCACCTGCATCGCCGCCGGCCAGGGTATGAGCCCGGCGCGCCAGGCGGCGATCTTCGGTGGGCTCTCGCATAGTGCGCACGCGGTGGCGGTCAACGAGGCCTGCGCCTCGGGGATGAGAGCCGTGATGCTGGCCGACCAGATGATCCGCGTGGGTGACGCGGGCGTGGCCATCGCGGGCGGCATGGAGAACATGACCCGGTCGCCCTATCTGCTGCTCAAGGCCCGCGAGGGCTACCGCATGGGCAACAGCGAGGTGATGGACGCGCTGATGTACGACGGACTGACCGACGCCTACAGCAACAAACCGATGGGTTCGTTTGCCGATCAGTGCGCCACCAAGTTCGGCATCACCCGCCAGCAACAGGACGACTTCGCGGTCGAGAGCCATGCTCGTGCCCGCAAGGCCGTCGCCGACAAGATCTTCGTTGATGAGATCGCGCCGGTCTCGATCACCGTCAGGGGCAAGACCATGACGGTCAGCGAGGACGAGGGCTTGAACAAGTTCGACGAGGGCAAGATGCGCGGCCTGCGAGCCGCCTTCAACGCCGAGGGCACCGTCACTGCCGGCAATGCCTCGAGCATCAATGACGGGGCCGCGGCGCTGCTGGTGGCCTCGCCGGAGAAGTGTCAGGCGCTGGGACTGAAGCCCCGGGCGCGGATTGTCGGCGCCGCGATCCATAGCCACGAACCGGAGTGGTTCACGACCGCGCCGATCGGGGCGGTCAAGAAATTGCTGGACAAGGTCGGCTGGGGCGTCTCGGATGTCGACCTGTTTGAGCTCAACGAGGCTTTCGCCATTGTCGCCGTGGCCTGCGGGAAAGAACTGGGCCTGAAGCCCGAGAAGACCAACATCTACGGCGGTGCCGTTCCGCTCGGGCACCCGATCGGCTGTAGCGGCGCGCGCCTCCTGGTCACTCTTCTGACCGGGCTGAAGCGGACCGGCGGCAAGCGTGGCGTCGCCGCGCTCTGTGTCGGCGGCGGCGAGGGGATTGCCATGGCCATCGAGACGGTCGGCTAGGCCGTCCGCCCTGCCAGGAGAGAAACAGAAATGGCATCCACCGAATCCAAGACCGAACCCGGCTCCAGCGTGGCCGCTGACCCGAGCATCATGATAGCCTCGTTCTGGACCCAGTGGCTGGAGCAATCCAGCCGGGGAACCCAGGCACTACTCGAGGCGATGCAAGGTGCTGGCGACCCGCAGCTACTCCATCGCCGCTGGCTCGACGCGGTCTCCCGCAGTCTCGACGATTTCATGCGCACCCCGACGTTCCTCCAGCTCCTCGGGAACAACCTCAAGGCGGTCACCGACTTGAAGGGGATGCAGGACCAAGTCATCCAGGATACGGCCCGGCATTTCGGCGTGCCCACGGCCGCCGACATCACGGGCCTGTTCGAACGCTTGCACAGCACCGAACAGAACATCATCAACCGGCTGCAGGCCATCGAAGAACGGCTCAAGGCCATCGAAACCAAGCATTGAGTGGAACGGCCACTCCCATCCCTCTTTTTCCGTTCGGAGTTGAAGATATGACAACTGGGAGCGAAACGCCTCCATCGTCGGACGACGAGTCGGCGGTGCCGGATTTTAGCCTGGCGGGGAAGAAGGCGTTTGTCACCGGAAGTTCGCGGGGCATCGGCCGGGCCGTGGCGCTGGCCTTGGCCCATGCCGGGGCCGATGTCGCCATCAGTTGCAATACTGGAGGCGCGGCCGCCGAGGATGTTTGCACCGTGATCCGTGCCATGGGTCGCAAGGCCCATTACTACGCCCACAATGTGGCCCAGGAGTCGGAAATCGAGGCGATGTGCAACGAGGTCAAGCGCGACTTCGGCACCATCGATATCCTGGTCAACAACGCGGCCATCAACCGCGACCGGACCTTCAAGAGACTGACCAAGGATGCCTGGGACGAGGTCATCACCACCGACCTGACCAGCGTCTTCCTGGTCACCAAACATTTCATCGACGCGATGGCCGATCGCGGCTGGGGCCGGGTCATCAACATGTCGAGCATGTCGGGCGAGATCGGCAATTATGGCCAGGCCAACTATGCGGCCGCCAAGGCCGGCATGATCGGTCTGACCAAGACGCTCGCCCGCGAGTACGCCCGCAAGGGCGTCACCGTCAATTCCGTGGCGCCGGGGTTCACCCGGACCCGAATGACCGAGGGAATTCCCGATAAGGCATTGGAGATGGTCACGGCGGCGACCCCGCTGGGCAGGATGGGAGAACCGATGGAAATCGCCGCAGGTGTGCTCTACCTGGCCTCCCCATCGGCCGGCTTCATCACGGGGCACGTGCTCGACATCAACGGGGGATACGCGATGTGATGTAGAGAGGGGCCCCGGCGCCTTTGCGGGCGCCGGGATGATTCCGGATCGTGGGGGCCGATCCCCCTCTGCCAGGGCCCTCGATCTGCCTTGGTTCGCCGCCGGGCTTTTGATGATCCGGCGGCATCGACATGATATGACGGGAAAGGCAAGCATCATGGCCAATGATATTAGCAATATCCCCTTGGGCCTACAGCAAGATTGGTTCAACCAGGCCTTGGCACAGCAGAAGGCCGTTTACGAAGCGACGCTCAAGATGTGGAGCCGCTTCTTCGCCGTCCCCCGGGTCATGGACCGGGCACGCGACGTCAAGGTCGGCACCACGCCCTCCGAGATCGTCTACGAAGAAGACTCCCTCCGTCTGCTGCGCTACCGCCGCGACACGCCGGCAGTCTACGCTGAGCCGGTCCTGTTCTGCTATGCCCTGGTCAACCGGCCTTACGTCGTGGACCTGCAACCCGACCGCAGCGTGATCCGGCAACTGCTGGCCCGCGGCTTCGAGGTCTACCTCATCGACTGGGGCGTCCCCTCGGCCGCCGACCGCAGCATGACGCTCAAGGACTACATCGACGGCCTGATGAAGAATTGTGCCGCCGACGTCCTCAAACGGCATAAGATCCAGAACCTCCACCTGGTGGGCTACTGCATGGGCGGCACGATGTCGACCATCTTCACAGCCCGCAACCCGGACCTCGTCAAGTCGCTCTCCATCATGGCGGCCCCGATCGATTTCGGCGCCGGCGGAGAGGAATCGCTGGTGACCTTCTGGGCAAACCCCGATTACTTCGACGTCGATTCCCTGGTCGATGCCTTCGGCAACGTGCCGGCCACGTTCCTGCTAGCGAGCTTCCAGATGATGAAGCCGGTGCAGAACTACTACAGCAAGTACATCACCTTCTTCGACAAGATGGACGACGACAAGTTCATCGAAAACTACTTCGCCATGGAGAAGTGGGGCAACGACAATATACCGGTCGCTGGCGAAACCTTCCGCGAGTTCGTCAAGAAGCTGTACCAGCGCAACGAACTGATCAAGGGCGAGTTCAAGCTGGGTGACGAGCTGGTTGACCTGAGCAAGATCACCTGCCCGCTGCAGATCCTCATGGCCAGCGCCGACCATCTGGTGCCGCCGAGCCAGAGCGAGTCCCTCAAGGCCAAGGTCGGATCGAAGGACGTCAAGTGCCGGACCCTCGACGCCGGCCACATCGGCCTCTCGGTCAGCTCCAAGGCCCACAAGGTGTTCTGGCCCGAGGTCACCCAGTGGCTCGCCGACCGGTCGGGACGCGTGAGCTACTGAGAGGATCGTGAACTCCGGCAATTCCCAAGGGGAGGATCAGGCTCCCGCCCAGCCAATCGATCATGGCTCGGCGGAGCCTTGTTCTCCCCGGTGTTTTGTCCATGTCCGATCTGCGTGAGTGCGAGCTCGAGCTGGAGTGGCCCACGGTGAGCCGGCCTTCGTGATGCCCGGCATGGCACACGGATAAATGCCGTGCGGGTTCGCCGTGGAGCGTGTGGTGGGCGTCCCAGGCGATAAGTTCGGGGGCGTAAGTCAGATCGGACTTCACGGCCTCGTCCCACGTGACGAGCTTGGCGGGTAGGTTGCCATGCGGCCGAGGATCGCCGTCAGCGTGCTGTCAGCGGCCCAGTCGAGCTCGTTGTAGGGTCGGTTGGCGACGACTGCGGCAAGCAGGTCGTCCCACTCGGTCTGGTGGCCGTCCCGGCCTGGCTTGAGTCGCTTCGGCTGCGAACCCTTGAGCTGGATCACGACCGCGTCTCCGCCGTCGAAGCTAACAAAACCCTTTGTCCAGTGGGCATGGTGGCTGAAGTTCGACCAGCAGCCAGATTGCTGCCGGCACTCGCTGAAGCTGTACGAGCCATCGGGTCAGGTGTACTGGACGCAGTGGTGATCGAAAATTTCGCTGATGCCGGGCTCGGCCGGACCGCCGGCCGCCAACCCCTGTGGCCTGCACCGGTGCGCCCCGCGTAATCCAGTTGCAGGCGTCGATGCCGTGGACATGCTGCTCGACAATATGGTCGCCGCTCAGCCAGACGAAGTGGTACCAGTTGTTCACCTGATATTGCATCTCGGCCATGTCCGGCTGCCGCGGGCGGTTCCAGAATCCCTGGGTGTGGTCTGCGCGATTCACGGCATGAAACATGCATCAAGAATCGGCTCAAGGATAGCCCCGATTCTCATGGCCAGAAACTTCTCCAAAGCGGTGTCGACCACGATGAACGTCTTCCATTGCGATCACTGCGATCAGCTTGTCTTCTTCGAAAATACGGTGTGCGTGAAGTGCGGGAACACGCTTGCCTACTTGCCGGACCTGGGGGACATGGGGTCGCTGAACCCCGCGGGAGCGGGTCTCTGGCGCTCTCCCCTGCCCAGGGCGGAAGGACGTCTCTATCGCCTCTGTGACAACTACACGCAGCACAACGTCTGTAACTGGGTCGTCCGCGACGACGACCCGAACACGCTCTGCCAGTCGTGTCGCCTGACGCGTGTGATCCCGAACCTGAGCCGGCCGGGGAACAAGGAGTCCTGGTACAAGCTCGAGGTGGCGAAGCGGCGCCTGGTGTACACCCTGCTGGCCCTGGGATGTCCGGTCGAGAGCAAGTTTGAGAAGCCCGAACGTGGCCTCGCTTTTGAGTTCCTGGCAGATCCGGCTAACGGAGCACCGCCTGTGCTCACCGGGCATGCTGACGGGCTGATCACACTGAATGTGGCCGAGGCGGATGAGGTGGAACGTGAGCGGCGGCGGCTCCGGCTCCACGAACCGTACCGCACCCTCTTGGGTCATTTCCGTCACGAGGTCGGCCACTACTATTGGGACCGATTGATCAAGGACAGCCCGCTCATCGACGACTTCCGTGAGCGGTTCGGCGACGAGCGGCAGGACTACGACCAGGCTCTCCAGCAGCATTACGACCAGGGGCCACGCATTGACTGGCAGCAGCAGTTCGTCAGTGCGTACGCCAGCGTCCATCCGTGGGAAGACTGGGCCGAGACATGGGCCCATTACCTGCACATGACCGATACGCTGGAGACCGCGGCTGCCTGCGGCCTGACTTTGCGGCCCAGGCGTGCCGACGAGCCGACGCTCAAGTCGCCTCCCCCCGCGCTTCCCGCAACACGCTTCGCGGCATTCGATGGGCTCATCGACGACTGGTTCCCGCTCACCTACGTACTCAACAATCTCAACCGTGGCATGGGACTACCCGACGGCTACCCGTTCGTGCTCTCGCCCCCCGCTGTCGAGAAACTGAAGTTTGTGCATAAGACGTTGAATGCTGGCGCGATGTCAGGAAGCTCCCCTCATTCAGATTCCTCGCCAAGCTTGCGCGGCCGGCGGCAGCTCAACGGAACTTCACGATCGGCTGATCGACAGCCAGGCTATCGCCCGGTTTCGCCATGACTTCGGCAACGACGCCGTCGTTTTCGGCCCTCAGGATGTTCTGCATCTTCATGGCCTCAATCACCACCAGGTTCTCACCGGCGCGCACCTCCTGGCCCGGCTTGACGGTGATCTCGGTCAGCAGCCCGGGCATGGGCGAGAGCAGGAACTTGGAGAGATCCGGCGGCGGCTTGTCGGGCATGAGCGCCAGCAGTTCGGCGGCGCGGCCCGTCATGACGATGGCGTCGACCTGGGTGCCCCAGTGCATGACGCGGTATTTCAGGCCCATACGCTCCACTTGAACGCAGATCTTGGTGCCGTTCCAGGTACCGCGAAGCAGAATCTCGCCGAGCTTCCAGTTGGTTCGCAGGTAACTCGATTGACCTTGATAGGTGATATCGCATCCGCCATCAACGAGGCTCACAGTCAGGTGGAACCTCTGGCCCTGCATCAGGACGACCCACTCGTTACCGACCCGGCGCTCGTGGCCCTTGAGCTGGCCCGTGGTTCGCACCGCGCGGTGGATGTAGCGGCGGCGTGCGTAGGCGGCCACCGACGCCAGCAGGAGCGGATCGTCATGCAGCAGCGTCGAGGGGTGAAAGCCCTTGGGGAACTCTTCGGCGATGAAGCCCGTGTTGAAGTCGCCGGCAATGAACCGCGGATGCCGGCTGAGGGCAGCCTGGAAGGCGAGGTTCGACGAGATGCCGCGAATGACGAAGCCGTTCAG
>JBAUOX010000456.1:0-5490 GCA_049579985.1 Isosphaeraceae bacterium
CCTAAACCCCGCGTTTCTGAGGTCTATTCGATATTTTATATACGTATATCTACTGATACGAGTTAAAGAAGAGTGAATCGTAACTCGTTAAGCCATAAGACGTTACGCCTAATCCGAGTGCCATTCGTGCCTGGAACGAATGGCACTGCGTTAGCGGTTGCTTCTCTCGAGCTGCTTCTTTGAGCCCCGACCGCCAATCGGCCGGGATCTCGCACTCGTCGCGCGAACGAGTCGACCGGCATGGCCGGATCCAGCAGCAAGGCAGGCACGTAGGGGCGTGGCTCATACCTGGCGCAAGAGTGCCCGGAAACCTGCCTGCTCGAAATGGTGGTCGCCGGTCAAGGCGTCGGTGAGTCCGCGGTCGGTCATCACGGCGAAAGAAATGCAGTCAGTCAGCGACCACGCCTTGTCTGGGCGCCTCTCGAACAGGTGTAGCCTGCGAAGTAGACACTCATCCCCCGGCACGATCTCCACCGCGGGGTGGGTCGTCAACAGTCGGAACAGGTCGATGAACGCTGCTCGGTTCGTGGTCGACGTGGACATCGCGTCTCCCACTTCGACCAGCACCCAAGTCGTGGTCAGGAGAGGCAACTCGAGATCCGGCTCGATATAAGCGTTGGCCAGGGAATGGGCACGATCCCGAGGGTTGAGAAGAGCAACGAAGAAGAAGGCGTCTGCAAAGAGCGTGCTCATTTCTTGGGATGGCCGTGGAGGTAATGATCAAGGTTCTCCGCCAGGTCCTCCGGCAACCCCTCCGCGCGGCCCGCCAGTCTCCGCAGCCTCTCGGACAGATCACCGAGCGCCTCGGTCGAATCCGCCGGTTCGATTCGTACCTTCAAGCCCTCTGGAAGGGAGGGAGTGCCCTCATCCAGCGCGATCACTCCGTTACGAACCTCACCCCTGTACGTCTTGGCCATGAAGCACCTCCTCTTGGCAATTGTACCATACCGCCCAGGGCTCGGGGAGTGTCGGTTTCAGCGCGGATGGGCCGGGTTGTCGCGGCCATGAATCGGGGAGGGGTCCGTGTCGCGGCCCGTCCGGGCCAGTCGTACCACCCCCGCGGCGACGGCTTCGCGGAGGGTCGTAACGGGCCTCGCCGGCATTTCCAACGGCTTCCAGTTGCTTTGACCGTTACTGCGGGGGAACCGCCTCATCGATCTTCAGCACCTTGACCAGGAACGCCAGCTCATCGCCGGCTTCCTCGATCTGCTTGGCGGTCGGCTTGCCGGCGCCGTGGCCGGCTCGGGTTTCGATCCGGATCAGCACCGGGTTGTCGCACGACTGGGCGGCTTGAAGGGCTGCCGTGAACTTGAAGCTGTGCGCCGGCACAACCCGGTCGTCATGGTCGGCCGTGGTGATCAGAGTCGGGGGATAGCATGTTCCCGGTTTGATCTTGTGCAGCGGGCTGTAGGCGAAGAGGAATTTGAACTGCTCGGGGTGCTCGGATGAACCATAATCATCGACCCAGGCCCAGCCGATTGTGAACTTGTGGAACCGGAGCATGTCCATCACGCCGACGCCCGGCAAGCAGGCCCCGTAAAGGTCGGGGCGCTGAGTCATGCAGGCGCCGACGAGCAGTCCACCGTTCGATCGTCCTTGGATGGCGAGCTTGTTCCTGGTCGTGAATTTCTCGGCGATCAACCACTCGGCTGCGGCGATAAAGTCGTTGAAGACGTTCTGCTTGTTGGCACGGGTCCCGGACTGGTGCCACTGCTCGCCGTACTCGCCGCCGCCGCGGAGGTTGGCGACCGCGTAGATTCCACCCATCTCCATCCAGGCCAGATCCACCGGTTTGAAGCTCGGTTGGACGGGGATGTTGAAGCCGCCATAGCCCCAAAGCAGGGTAGGATTGGCGCCGTCGCGCCGGAGCCCCTTCTTGTGGCTCAGGAACATCGGGATCCTGGTCCCATCCTTGCTGTTGTAGAAATCCTGAACCGTCTCATAGTTCTCGGGATCGAATTTCAAGGTCGGCCGCCGCCAGAGCTTGCTCTCGCCGCTGGCGACCTGGTAACGGTAAATGGCCGCCGGGTACGTAAACGAGGTGAATGCGTAGAAGGTCTCGCCGTCTTTCCGCTTGCCGTGGAACCCGGCGGCCGTGCCGAGGCCGGGCAGATCGACGTCGCCGACGTGCTTGCCGTGAACATCGAAGACGCGAACCACGCTGTGCGCGTCTTTCAGGTAAACGGCCAGGAAACGGTCGCCCACGAGGTCCACGCTCTCGAGCGTCTCAGCAGCCTCGGGGATCAGCTCGACCCAATGTCCAGGATGCGGCAAGCGGGTGTCGATCGCAACGAGCTTGCCCCTCGGGGCGTTCTTGTTGGTCTTGAACCAGAAGACCGGGCCATCGTTGTCGATGAACTGGTATTCAGCCTCGAACTCGCCCACGAGATGAACGGGATCTTGTGTCGGTTGGTCGAGAGGCCGGTAGAGGATCCGGTACTTCGCGTCGGTTCCTTTCCCCAGCGTGAGTATCAGGTACTTGCCGTCGTCGGTGACAGTGGGCGAGGCCCGCCAGTCCTTGTGTTCGCGGTCTTCCCAGACAAGCGTGTCGTCGGCCTGCGGCGTGCCGATCCGGTGGTAGGACACCTTCTGGTAGTAATTCGCCGCCTTGAGGTCGTCGCCGGGCCGGGGTTCGGGAAACCGGCCGTAAAAGAAGCCCTTGCCGTCGGGGTTCCACTCGGCCGAAGAGAACTTGATCCACTTCAGGTGGTCGCTGCGGTCCTGGCCGGTGGCCACGTCGCGGACTTTCCATTCGTTCCAGTCCGACCCCGCGGCGGCGATCCCGTAGGCCAGCAGTTTGCCGTCGTCGCTCACCTTGGTTCCGGCAAGGGCGACCGTACCGTCCCGGGATAGCGTATTTGGGTCCAGCAGCGGTCTGGAGCGAGCATCGGGCGAGTCGGCCACGAAGAGCACACCTTGGTTTTGCAGACCCGAGTTAAACGTGAAGAAGTAATGTCCACCTTCGATCTCCGGGGGACTGTACTTCTCGTAGTCCCAGAGCGCGGTCAGGCGAGCCCGGATCGCGGGCCGCTGGCGAATCCCTTCCAGAAACCCGAAGGTGATCTTGTTTTCCGCCTCGACCCAGGCATGCGTCGCCGTGGCGTCGGGGTCTTCCAGCGGGCGATACGGATCGGCAACCTTGACCCCATGATAGCCCTCCACGGTACTTGCTCGCGGCGCCTCGGGATAATGAAACACCGGCGGGGCATCCTGTCCTCGAGAGTTTGCCGGGCTCATGGTCCAAAGCAGAATGAGGGCAGCCCCGGGAAGCCGTTTGACGATCATGTTTTCTCTATATCCTTTCACGTGATGTGCAGACCATGAGCGCGCCGGAGGATCTCCCGAGCGGGCGAGAAACAGTCTAAGGTGTCTGGTACGCGCTCATCCTGCCCGGCTGCATCGGTGTGGGCGTTCTCGGCCCGCCGACCCCGGTGGCCGTCATGGCCTACCGCCAGGCGGAACTCAGGAAGATGCAGGCGCGCGATCTGTGACGGCCGATCTCTCTCAAGTGAACCGCCGCAATGCCGCATCGGCGGCCGCGAGGGTGGCGGGGTCGTCGTTGTGGCTCAGACCGCGGAACGATTCGTCGCACCGGCGGAAAGCCATGTGAAGGTAGAGTTCGGCGGCCTCGGAGTCGCCGGGGACTGCCGATTTCGCGACGAGCTGGGAGTCGAGCCGGGCCAGCGTGCAAGAGGCCGTGACCAGCGCGATTGCCGCGTTGGCGATCCGTTCCAGGACGAGCTGCCGCCTGAGCACAGCCTCGCGGTGCGTCATCAAGACGCGCTCGACAGACCGGGCGAACCGCGCGACCTGGCGAGCCAGTGAATCGGCCAGCGGCCGCAGCATCGGGGTGGAGACGGGCACGACTGGCGAGCGGATCATTCGCCCCATGCGCTCCCGGCTGAACGACCAGAGGGTGGGTAGAAACGAACGGGGGCTCATCAGGCCCTCGAGGGTCGATTTCAGACCCAGGCCCACGTCGCGCATACCCACGACGGCGATGAAGGCCAGCAAGACCTCGTTGGCCCCTTCGCCGATCGTGTTGATGCGAGCATCTCGCATCAACCGCTCGTAAGGTTCATGGGTGAAGTAGCCCTGGCCGCCGTGGACTTGGAGCGTCTCGTAAACCCCTTGCCAGAGTGCGTCGGCGGAGAAAACTTTGAGGATCGCGGTTTCGAGCATGTAGTCCTCGCTGCCGCGGTCGATCAGGGCCGCCGTCTCGTAAGTCGTCGCCTCCATGGCATAGGTCGTTGCGGCCAGGAACGCCAGCTTCTTCTTGACCAGCTCGAGATCGGCCAGCGGCCGGCCGAACTGCCGGCGCTGCGCGGCGTGGCGAGTGGCGGCGGCCAGGCAGAACTTGGCCATCCCGGTGCAGCTCGCGCCGAAGGTCGTGCGGCCGAAATTCAGCACGGTAAGACCGACCTTGAGCCCCTTGCCCACGGGTCCAAGGATGTTCGTGGCAGGAACCGGCATGTCGTGGAAAGCCAGCTTCGCCGTCGCCGTGCCCCGGATCCCGCACTTTGCCATCCGCGGTTCGACAACCTCGAATCCCGGCAGTTCGGGGGTGACAAGGAAGGCGGTGATCTTCGATTCACCCTCAGCGCGGTCGGGAACCCGGGCCATCACGGTCAGTACGTCGGCAATCGCGCCGTTAGTGATGTAGCGCTTGGTTCCGTTGAGCACATAAGTCCGACCGTCGTCGCTGGGGGTCGCCGTCGTTTGCACGTTGGATGCGTCCGAGCCGGCCTGCTCCTCGGTCAGGGCGAACGCCGCCAGCTTCTCGCCCCGGGTCAGGGGCGGCAGCCAGCGCGCCTTCTGCTCGGCCGTGCCGAAGAGCAGGAGCGCCCGGATGCCGATCGAGTGATGGGCGTTGACGAACACGGCCGTCGAGGGGCAGTGGCCGCCGATGACTTCCATGATCCGGCAGTAGGCCTGCTGGGAGAAGCCTTTTCCTCCGTACTCGACCGGCGCGGTCATCCCCAGCACGCCCAGCTCGCCAAGGCCTTCGATCACCGATCGGGGAATATCGGCATCGCGGTCGATCGCCGCGGGGTCGATGTGCGAGCGAGTGAAAACGCGCACGGCCGCGACGGCATTCTCGACGGTCTCTCGCTGGGACGCGGGCAACCGGGGATAAGGGAAGACGATGTCTCCGCGGAATTCGCCCCGGAACAGAGCCTTCGCAAAACCTTCCCGCGGCGGTTCGGAGAAGAGCAGCTCCTCGGCCTGCTGCATCTGCTGGGCGGTCAGAGCCTCATCATCGTCACCAGGTCGAGGCGCGGCCCGATCGGGGGAGAGGGTCGACATTCAGGGCTCCCTTAGTCTCCATAGCATTGGATGTACCGAGGCGAACGCGCCGTTGGAACGGGTGCTGTCGCGCCAGTGCCAAGGATTTCCACGAAATCCGGGCCGTTTTCACGCGGGGAGTGGCTTGAGTCCCCCCCTGGATCAGCTCGGGGCTATTGAAATAGAGGCGTCTTTCTTGGTGAA
>JBAUOX010000457.1:0-3436 GCA_049579985.1 Isosphaeraceae bacterium
AAACCGCAGAAGCGGGTTCGACTCCCGCCGGCGCCTCTCAGCGTCTGCCCCGTCGTTCCCCTCTCGTGGTTCACCCGCACGGACCGTATCGAGCACGTGGCCGTCGGCGTCGGTCGCCGCGAACTCCTGGCACCCATACGCCGGTTAATCAAACCATGCCCGATGCGCGTCGGTCCGACACACCGACGCGTGCCACAGCCAGGGCGCGCAAGGAACCGACAGGGAGCCTCCCAAGCTGGCTCATGTCAGACAGCCAATGACGGAAGTGATAAATCCGGCATGGGGGTTCCTCGCTCGATCGAAACGAGGAACAAGACCCATGCCTGCATGGCTCTTCGGTGGAACGAGACAAAGAAGAATACAGTTTTGCGCATCAGGATGGGAAGAGACCAAGGAAGGGGCCGCTGTTTGGTGGCGCTCGCCTGACGATCGAACCTGGCTCTGATTTCCCGATCGGTGTCAGTTCTCGATCATGCCTCGCTATACGCTTGAGACGATCATCATCGTTCTTGTCATTCTGGCCCTAACCCAACACTTGTGCTACGTGTAGCGACTTGCAATCATCGGCGTCCAAACTTGCAATCATGCACGTTGGCCTGCTCAGATTAGCTGAGAATAAGGCTGAGCGTCTGCTCAGATTATGTGAGACCGTGCTCGGATTATTTGCGACCTGCTCGCAAACACGGTTCGTGCTCACATTATCTGAGAACGGCCTAATGGTCTGACAAAATGAAGAGGCTTGAATGCAATGAAGAGGCTTGTACCCGAAGGGCCGCCACAGACGGTGACCTCAACGGAGGCCTTCTCGGCCTTTCGGGTACAAGCCTGTTGAACGAAGCCGGTTCGCGGTGGGCCGACTGCCTGCCGCCTGTGGAGATTGAATGGCTCGACCGCTTGCCTGTCGATCCGGTGGGAAGGGTGTAAAGCGGCTCTGGAGTTGTCTCGCTGACCTGAAAACGCTCCTCGTCTCAGCCCCGAGGCCCTCGATCGCGGTCGCTGTGGCTGATCGCGCTGCGGTTCGGCCAAGGGATTTCCCCACTTCGCCTCCCACGGGCGATTCCTCCTGGCTTGGCGCTGACATTATCTGATCACGGACCGTGTCGTCGTCTCCTCCTTCACGGTTACGAGCTGTCGAAGGTCAAACATCGATTGGCTCCAGCCATGGCCCCCTGGGCCATGGTGTTCGGCGGGATTTGCTCGATGACGTTCATCCGACCGGCGCCGCAAATCGGACAGACACGGGTCGGGGTCACCGAGGATCGACTCTCTGGGGTTGCGATGAAATCGAGCTGGTTCGACTCGGTCATCGAGGTGCCCCTCAACAGGGGAGGGAAAAGGGGTCAAAAGAGGGAAAAGGGGTCATTACTGAATAGCGCTTTCTTAACCCTTAAGCCCCCTGCATCAAGCGTTTACGTGCATGTCCTCGAGGCTCCCTCTCCTCTCAAACGGTCGATATTAGTGATGTCCCCTTTTCCCTCATCCAAGGATGGCGGCCTTCCCCTCCCGAGTGCGAGGTCGGCGTCCACATTGGTCGTTTCGATGCCTGCTCAACGTTCACTCGCGTTACGGCCTGTCGGCTCGCTGCATCGCCAGAGCGACACATCGGTCTCGAAGGCTTCGGCGGTTTCGTTACATCCACACACCGCTCCGATAGCTTCCGGCTGGAGCGACCCACTTGCCGGGGGGAATGGATACCCCTGGAGATCCAAAACTTTTCACGACAACACACCGACACCGATTTCTGTTACTCGTTACAACCGGCCCAAAAGCTCGGACTTCTTGGCGGCAAACTCTTCCTGAGACAGGATGCCTTTGCGCTCCAATTCGGCCAATTGCTCGATCTTTGCAAAGATATCCGTTTCCTGAGCCGTGTCGGCGCGGTGTGGCTCGGCTGGTGTCTCTGTCTGTGCCGGGGCGTTCTGGACCACGCCATCAATGGAGACGATGGACAAGCTCGCGACAGGGATGGTCCCGTATTGACTGGTGAAGGTGAGCGAGCCTCCTGACCCCTGCTGCTACGAGACGCCGCCGATCTGGTGGTCGAGCGTGTCGTAGACGGTCACGTGTCCATTGATCTCCACGGCCAGCCGCCGCGCGTTGGCGAAGTAGGCGTAGCGAATGTTGTTCTGGGAACCGCTCCCGCTCGGGAAACCCAAGTCCGCCGGCCACCAATTGCCGGAACTCCCCTGCGCTGCGGGGACGAACAAGCTAACCGCCGGGCTGCCGCCAACCATGCCAGGACTGCCAGAGCCTCCCTGCTGTTGTTGCTGCCGTCCCCCCTGCGACTGCGACTGGCTACCCAGGGGGGGAGGCGCGAAGGGCTGTTGGGCCAAGAGCCGAGAGATCTCGGTGCACAAGCCATCGACCTTGGCTTTGAGGACGTTATT
Source organism: Isosphaeraceae bacterium (assembly GCA_049579985.1). Taxonomy (GTDB): domain Bacteria; phylum Planctomycetota; class Planctomycetia; order Isosphaerales; family Isosphaeraceae; genus Aquisphaera. Next base: position 2,388 of record JBAUOX010000457.1, read on the forward strand.
GAACATATCGCCGACCATGGTCATGCCGCCTTGCGACCACTGGCCACTGCCGCCCAACTCATGGTGGTTGAACTGTGCCATGGTCCCGTTGCCGTTAATCAACGCTTGCAGCAAAGCCATGACGGCATCGGTGCTGACCCCGTAGCGTTGAGCCAGGTCATTGATTTTCTGAGATCCTTGATCGGTGAGCTTCTGCAAAGCCAGGACTCCTGTAGTGCGGGGTGGCGAGAATTAGTTCCGATGTTGGCTTCGAGAGAATTCGATGGTCCTCTTTGGGTCCAACCCCAAAGGAGAAGATAGGGCGGCATCGTGCGGCACCTGTCTTGGTTCAGCGGAAATGGGACAAACGGCCTTGCTCTTTAGGCTAGTCACTGGGAACAAGAACTGTGAATGGATTTATCGCTTTTAGGCCAATCCCGGTAGGCCGTGGGGCGGCATCGTGCGGCCCTCACCGGTCTTGGCCCCTAAGTCGGCGCTCGGGTCGCGTCACCGCGTAGCCCTATCCTCCGCCTAAGCTCCCTCAATGTAACTCAGGGAATCGTGACTGAGCAAACCCCTCCTCCTTGGACTTGGCCCGACGCCGGGCGTCGGCCAGCGCCAGTTTCTCCCGCCGCGCGGCCCAGATCGCTGAGACGATAGAGGACCTCGGCCAGTTGCTCCGCGTGCTGGAGAGACTGGCCGCGCGGCTGCGCCGGTTGCCTCGCCAGGACAAACGCCGACGTCGCCCAAGCACGGGAGGGAAAAGGAGGGGGGCGAAGGGCCGGGTGGCCCCAGGGGAGTGCTCCCCTGGGGCTCCCGCAGATCCGTACTTGCACTTTCGCGCATACGGCTCCTCATATCATGAGCTCGCTACGAAACGGCTCCCTGAGTGAATCAGCGCTCCGTCTCGTACCCGACGCCGCGACCGTTGTTGTTTCGTGTCCACGGTTATGGGTTTCGATGCACCCGCCATGTTTCCCTCCAACGGTGTCATGACATGGCGTCCCCTTCTCTCCACGGGGTCCCTCGGGATGGTTCCCCCGCTTCAGCGATACTATGGGACGCTCCGA
>JBAUOX010000458.1:0-2038 GCA_049579985.1 Isosphaeraceae bacterium
TTGAAAAAGTGATGCCAGTAGCTGGTCGGGCTGATCTCGGTCTCGATGTAGTCGGCAAGGGTATCATGGTTCTTGAGAGCGCTGGGGGTGTTCAGATAGCCGGGCAGCAGGTTGTAAAGCGTGGGGATATCTGTCGAACCCTGGATCGAGGCGTGGCCGCGCAGGGCGAGGATGCCGCCCCCGGGCCGGCCGATATTGCCCAGGAGCGACTGCAGGATCGTGGCCGCGCGAATTGTCTGAACGCCCGTGGTGTGCTGGGTCCAGCCGACCGCGTAGCAAATCACGCCGGTCCGCTCGGGGCCCGAGGCCTGGCACAGCGTCTCGGCCACCTTGAGGAACGTCGCCCGCGGCGTACCGCAGACGCGCTCGACCATTTCCGGCGTGTAGCGTGAATAGTGCCGCCGCAGGATCTGGAAGACGCAGCGCGGGTGCGGCAAGGTCGGGTCGGTGCGCGGGGGCCTGGTCAGCCTTCCCCCTCGGGCGCTGAACGTCGAGGCGTCGTTGAGATCACGGACCGGCTGGTTACCGGGTCGCCCGGCGGGCTCGGCATCGTACCGCCAGCTCTTCGGGTCGTACTCTTTTCGTTCGGCGTCGAAGCCGGAGAAGAGACCCTCGAGATCCTCGGTGTTTTGAAATTCCTCGGTGACCAGCGTCGCCGCGTTGGTGTAGGCCGAGACATACTCCCTGAAATATCTCTGTTCCTCCAGGACGTAACGGATCAGACCGCCCAGGAAGACGATGTCGGCCCCCGCGCGAAGGGGGGCGTAAACGTCGGCCATTGCCGATGTGCGGGTGAATCGGGGATCTGCGTGAATGACCTTGGCCCCGTTCAGCTTTGCCTGCATGACGAAGCGGAAGCTGACCGGATGGCACTCGGCCATGTTCGAGCCCATGATCAGGACCGAGTCGGCAAACCGTACGTCCATCTGGTTGGTCGTGGCGCCGCCGCGTCCGTAGGAAGCGCCCAGACCGGGCACGGTCGAGCTGTGTCATATCCGGGCCTAGTTTTCGAGCCAGATCAGCCCCAGAGCCCGCCAGAGCTTCAGATGGGCATAGTTCCATTCGTTGTCCATCGTCGCCCCGACCAGCGAGGCGATCGTGGAACAGTGGTTGACCCGCCTGTGGACCGGCTTGCCGTCCCGCTCCTTCCCCTCCCAGGAATCGCGGAAGTCGCGATCACGCGTTTCCTTGACACGTTGCGCGATCCGATCCATCGCCCAGTCGAGGTCCCTCTCTTCCCACTCGGTTGCGTGCGGAGCCCGATACTTGACCTTCGTCAGGCGGTTCGGGTTCACCGCGAGCTGGAACGCGGCCGAGCCCTTGGGGCAGAGCGTGCCGCGGTTGATCGGGCTGTCCGGGTGCCCCTCGATGTTGACGATCTCGCCCTGCCGTACGCTGACGATCTGGGCACAGCCGACCGCGCAGTACGGGCAAATGCTGGGGACTTCACGAGCCCCCTTGATCTTGAGCTTGGCGGCGGCCGCCTGCACCGGCTTCAAGTCGAACCCCAGCCCGGCGAGAGTGCCGACGCCTATTGCGCCAAACCCGCGGTAGAGCTGACGTCGAGTGAGGAGAGAGTCTTCAGGACCCATAACACGTTCCTTGCGTGCCCGCACCAAACCCAACGGGCATCTCTCAATGCGTTGTCAATCTGCTCTAGCTAGCTTTTTTTTCGCTCAGCGCCTCTCTCAGGGCGACCAGGTCGTCGATCAGGGCCGCAAGCGCCTGGTCTAGCTGGCCTTTTCGCTCAGCGCCTCTCTCAGGACTGGCCCTTTCCTGTTCGAATTCGTCCAGCAGGTCCTGGCCGTCAAAGGGTATTCCGTGTCCGTCACAATAGGCTTTGGATTCTCGTAGGGTCGCGATCGCCCGCTCCCAGTCGCCCACATTCGCGTAAAGGGAGGCTAGAAGGTCCAGGCGATCACTCACGTCGCCGTAGTCATATTGCCGAAACACGTAGGCCCAACCGGGCTTACCACAAGCGAGGCTGTGAAGTTCGAGTATCTTCCGGATCTCACACTCGCGTCGTCGAATGGCTTCC
>JBAUOX010000459.1:0-2175 GCA_049579985.1 Isosphaeraceae bacterium
GTCCGGGGCCGTTAATCGCCGTTTCCCTGGGCTAACACGGTGCTTGCCTGATCTACTCCATCAATCAGCCACCGAGCGATGGAGCGGGGTGCGGGATGCTTATATACCTCAGCGGGTAGAAATGGCCAGGCACCTAATTTGGGCAAGAGGCGCGGTGGTCATGTCCGAGCACTTACTTCATCCACGCTTGCCCGAAGTAGAACTCATTCGATACCTTACCCGCAAGAACTGCGCCGTTTCGTGAATAATGAGATAGAAGTCCTGATCGGCCGGATCGGGCCTCGTTCGTTCCTTGTTCGTTCCTTGTCAACCTGTGCGCCGGTGCCCGGCTCCCCGACGCCCCGTGATCTGGCGGTGGCAGACGGAAGTGCACGAAAACACAGAATAGGACCCTGGAGTTCATGGGGATTCGGGGTCAGTTGACAGGTAAGTGGCCAGCGGGGGAAGGTCTGCGCACGACCTAACCCCAATACCGTTGAAATAGGCGCAAGTCACAGCCTCCTGTTATCTTGGGTTTGCTCAGAACCGAGGCAACCAGGAGGCCATGACTCAAATGCCACAAGGACAATGCACGCTGCCGGCCGATGACGCGGGCCGGATCTTGGATCGGCTGGCGGGATTGGAACAGGTTATCCGCCCCGCGGACATTCAACAAGCACTCACGGCCACCGGCCGGGTCAATTCGCGCCTCTGTACGTTGACTCACGAGGTCGTCTTGTGGGTGGTGCTGGCCATGGGGTTGTTGACCGATTTGCCGATCCGACAGGTCTTCAAGGCCGCCCGGCGGCTCCGCAAAGGCGAGGAGTCGCCGCACCGCTCCAGCCTCTGCGTCGCCCGTCAGCGGTTGGGCGTGGCGCCGGTGCGGCACCTGTTCCTCCAAGTCGTTCGCCCCCTGGCCCGGCCGGAGACGCCGGGGGCGTTCTACGGCGGCTTGCGGTTGATGGGGCTCGACGGCACGATTTACGATGTCCCCGACTCGGAGGCCAACGCGGCCGTCTTCGCCCGGCCCTCGGCAGGGTCACGCGGTGACGGCGCCTTCCCTCAAGCTCGCAAACTCAGTCTGGTCGAGTTGGGGACCCATGTCGAAGTCGCGATGGTGGTGCGGTCCTCCGCCCATGGCGAGCAATCGATGTTCGCCGGCTTGTTCCGCCATCTGACGTCGGAGATGCTCCTGCTCTGGGACCGGGGATTCTTCAGCTACGAGCTCTGGAAGCAGATGATCGCACGTGGGGTGAAGGTGCTGGCGCGGGTCAAGAGCGGGTTGATCTTGCGATCGATCAGCCACCTGTCCGACGGCTCGTACCTGGCCAAGATCTACAAGAACCCGTATGACCGGGAGAAGGACCGCGACGGGATCGTGGTCCGGGTGATCCGCTACACGCTCGATGACCCGCAACGCGTCGGCCACGGCGAGGAGCACGTGCTGATCACGAATCTTTTTGATGAAGATCGCTATCCTGCGATGGAGTTGATCCTTCTTTATCATGAACGCTGGGAGGAGGAACAGGTCTTCGACGAGCAGAAGACGCACCAGGATCCGCGGCGTGCGACCAAGCCGGCGCAGGTGCGGAGCGAGACTCCGGCGGGGGTGATCCAGGAGATCTACGCATTGTCGCTGGGCCATTTCGTGATCCGGTCGCTGATGTTCGAGGCGGCCGCGACGGTGGGACTGGATCCCGACAGGCTGTCGTTCACCGGGTGTTTCCAGATCCTGAAATGCCGGCTTCCGGAATGCGACGGCAAGACGGCCGCATCGTTCGAGGCGTGGTATGAAGGCTTGCTCTGGGAGCTGCAAGGGGAGCGGACGGAGCTGCGGCGGAACCGGATCAATCCGCGCGTGATTAAGCGAAAGATGTCGAAATGGAAGAAGAAACGTCCCGAGCATCGGCACCTTCCGCCCTTGAAGAAAACGTTTGCTGAGACAGTGGTTATGACTCGTTAAACGGTATTGCCCCTAACCCACCCTTCCATGGCCTAGATTCACCATGTAGACCAAAAACTGACGCATGAAGTCCTTAACGGCAGTGATGGCGAATGACTGGAAACTTGCACTAGTCACTTTGACCAATTTGTCTTGCCCTTCGATCTTAATTTTATCGGTGGGCGTAAATTCAACGCCCGGCCCGTTCCTAATCACAAAATTGAAATACGTACTCTGCGTACCCTTCACACACT
>JBAUOX010000460.1:0-5614 GCA_049579985.1 Isosphaeraceae bacterium
CCCTGGACCCGCCCGCCCGGCGCCCGCCGCGCCGCCGCAGGGCAGGCCCGCCGGCGCGCCTCCCGTGGGCGATGGAGAATTGCCCGGCACGTTCCCCAGCATGCCCGGGCTGAACATGACCGACGTCGGGCCCGACCGGAACGATCCCTTTCCCAATCGCTCGTTCGCCGACATCGTGACCGCCGTCGATGAAGCGCCCACGGGCCGATTCATGGTCGGCGTGGCCGCCAGCAGCTTTCAGGGCCTCTTCGGTAACTTCACCGTCTACGAGAAGAATTTTGACATCTGGAACTTCCCGCGCTCGTTCAATGACATCTTCAACGGCACGGCCTGGCGGGGCGCCGGCCAGGAGTTTCGCATCGACATCCAACCGGGCACCAACATCAACCGGTTCCAGGTCAGCCTGCGCGAACCTTACCTCTTCGACCTGCCCATCGGCGCGGGCGTGGCGGCCTACTGGTTCAACCGCTTTTATCCCAACTGGGACGAGCGGCGCGGCGGCGGCCGGTTCTCACTGGGACGCCAGTTTGGCACGAGCATCTATGCCGATGCGGCGCTGCGTGTCGAAGACATCAATTTCTACGGCTTCAAAACTCCGGCGCCGGCGCAGTACCTGGCTGCTGCCGGAGAGTCGTTCCTGGCCTCGATACGTCCCAGCATACGGTTCGACAACCGCAACAACCCGTTTCAGGCCACCAAGGGTCAGTACGCCGAGTTCTCCTTCGAGCAGGGCTGGGGCACATTCACCTGGTCCAAGTTCGACGCCGAGGGGCGCACTTACTTCACCACCGGCAGCCGCCCGGACGGGACCGGAAAGCGGTTCTTCACCCTGCGGAGCCACTTCGGTATTGCGACCCAGGGAATTCCGGTCTACGAAAGCTACTTCGCCGGCAACTTTGGAAGCCTTCGCGGCTTTCAGTACCGCACCATCAGCCCGCACGCCCTGGGCGTACCGGTCGGCGGCGTCATGATGGCCCTGGGCTCGGTCGAGTACCAGTTTCCCCTCAGCGCCAGCGATGCTTTCCAGCAGGTCATCTTCACCGATTTCGGCACGGTCGAAGGCGATTACAGTTTCCACAAAATCCGTGTCTCGGTCGGCACCGGCCTGCGCATGAAAATCCCCCAGATGGGACCGGTTCCCCTCGGTTTCGACCTCGCCTTCCCGATCGCTTACGCCCAAGGTGACAGTCTTCGTTACTTCAATTTCAGCATGAGCGCGATGTATTGACCTCCCGCTTGTGGATGCATCGATCAGGGTTATCGAACTCCGGATTCCTCGACTTTCTGCTCGAACGGATTTGCGAGGTTTGCGGTCTGAGTTGCAAGTTGCCAGGCAAGGGCCATAGAACTTACTGTATCAAGATGACGACTATGGGAGCTGCCGAGGGATCCGGCTCTGGATCCACCTGCCGGATTCTCGGGCGTTCCGCCCTTTTCCTGTGCGCTATCGGACTTCTCGATGATTCGATATTTTCTGGTTCTGGCCGTCACTGGGGGCTCACTGCTTCTGGCGGATTTCGTACTCGGGCTGTTCGCCGCCAGCGAGGCCCGCGGACCGCACGCGATCTGGCATGCTGTCCACCTGCTGTTCTCTCTCCTGACCGTGGTGATGCTCCTGGGAATCCACTCGATCGTCTACACCTACTTCATGGCCACCGGCAAATGGGCCAAGGAAGTGGTTCGCGTTTATCAACTGCCGGAGTGGTTCGTTGCCCAGGCGACGCGCAACAAGCGGCGTGCGTTCCGGTTCATCATGGGATCCATGACCGCGATCACCATTACCGCCTGGATGGGCGCGGCCGCCGATACGCGGGGGCAGGCTTACGCGCCCTGGCACCTGGGTGCCGCGGCGCTGACGATTGCCTTCAACCTGGGGTCGTTCGTTGTGGAATACGGGGGGATCGTCTCTCACGCCCGGCTGCTCATGGAATTGAAATCTCAGGCTGACCAGCTTCGAGAAGCCCGTTATGGCATCGCGAAACCGGCGGGTGCCTGGGACGAGGTGTGATTCCGACGATTGACCCGCCGTGGTCCGGGAAGCTCGAGGAGATCTGCGTCGCCGATGTCGCCGCTTGGGATTGTAGTTCTGATCGTGCTGATCGATCTGCTGGGCTTCACGGTGGTCATGCCGCTGCTGGCCCCGTTCGCCGAGCAGTACGGCTTTCGTGAGTGGCAGATCGGACTGCTCTTCTCCGCTTACCCGCTCTGTCAGCTTATCGCCGGTCCGATCCTGGGCCGGATGAGCGACCGTTACGGCCGCCGGCCGATCTTGATCTTCAGCCAGGCGGGCACGGCTCTCTCCTTCTTGATTCTGGGGCTTTCCCGCAACTTCACGGTCATGCTGCTGGCCCGGATGCTCGACGGCGCCTCGGGTGGGAACATCCTGGTTGCCCAGGCGTTCGTGGCCGACGTCACGACTCCTGAGAACCGGTCGCGTGGCATGGGGCTGATCGGAATGGCCTTCGGGCTGGGGTTTGTGTTGGGGCCGCTGCTGGGTGGGGTGCTGGTCAGCCTGCCGATTGCCGAGGATTGGCGGCTGCGGCTTCCCTTTCTGGTCGCCGCGGGGTTTTCCACACTGGCCTGGATACTGGTGCTGTCCCGCCTTCCCGAGTCGCGACCCGTGGGCGCCAGGAATCGCGAATCCGCGCGCGTCTTGAGCTGGCGAGGCCTGGTCGACACAATGACCCTGCCGGGGATCGGCCAGTTGATGTTGCTTGGCTTTCTCTCCGTTCTGGCGTTTGCCGCACTCGAGGGAACCCTCTCTCTCTACCTGCGCCGGCGCATGGACTGGAACGCGCGTTCGGCCGCGTTCGTGTTCGCCGGCCTCGGTTTGCTCAGCGCGCTGGTGCAGGGCGGCTTGATTCGCCGGCTGGTTCCAAGGTTCGGCGAACCTCGACTGATCGGCGCGGGCATCGCCATCGTCGCCCTGGGTTTCGCCTGTCTGGCCCTCGCCTCCGGTGCGCTGGAGCTGGCGGGGGCCATCGTTCTGGTGGGTGTCGGTCAAGGGTTGGTCGGACCTTCAGTCAGCGGCATGCTGTCGCGGATCACTCCCGCAAGCGAACAGGGGGCCGTTTTCGGCACGCTTTCCTCAACCCAGACCCTCGCGCGGATGATCAGCTACTCGACCGCCAACCTGCTTCTGGGCCGGGTATCGACCGCTGCCCCGTACTGGTTCGGGTTTGGGGTCTACCTCGCAGCCGGCCTGGCCGCGATCCGGTTTCTCCCGCGCCTGAGCAGCTCTCTGGAACCGCAACAATCGGCTGGGTCTGTTGAGTCTGTGGAAGCCGGTGGTACCGCGGAGTGAATCGAAGGCGCAGTTTCCCTTGGTCTTGCCTTCCCCGCGTCTCTGCTTCCTTCCTACTCCCCATTGGCCAGGTACCGATCCAGGTACCCGCCGATCGCCCGAGGATCGGTATAACCATGGCGTGTCAGCACGTGGACAACGGCGGCGGGATCCTTGATCAGCACCTGTGCAGCCTCGACGAGTGCTTTCGGGCGTGCCCTGAGCAGTCGGTCGAGCAAGAACCGGCGCGTCTCCACGGCCTTGGGGTTAGGTCGGAAAGTGACCAGGTCAACGAGTCGTCTGGCGCCCTTGTCCTCTCCCGCTCCATGGTGAGCGGCGACAAAATGCGCGGCCGCGCGAAATCCCTGGGGATCGGTGCGAGCCCAATCGAGGATCTTCTGGTTGAGAGTCAGACGATTGACCTTGGGTGTCTCCTTCGGTTTCGGATCGGGTGCATCAAGCAGGAGCTCCAGTGCCCACGCCCGGGAGACCGCCACAGGGTCGGCCACGGTCGCCACGCGTAGGCCGTCGAGCTGCCTGGGCTCGCGTGCGTACCAGGGGCGCATTGCAAAGAGGAGCCGGGTAAATGCCGTCGCCTTGGAGTCCTGGGTCTGCAACCAGACGTAACCGAGCCGGTCATACTTCCGGCTATGGAACTCGACATCGCCGCCAAGCTCGATATCTCCACGGAGCGCCCCCAGCGTCTGCAGCTCCTGGAAGGTCATGGGATTGGTCAGGTCGTTGGGGAAATCAACCTCAGCACCAGCAGGGAGGCTCTGATTCAGCTCGTCGAGCGTCCGCCCGTTGAAGGCGTCGCACCAGTAGGTCAGCTCGAAGCCCCGATGCCACGCCCCCCGCGGCCCCCCGATGAGCATATTGTAATAGGAGAGCTCGAACGGGTGAATGCGCGCCAGCTCAATGGCCGCGGGAGCCAGTACGAGCGCGGCCAGGACCGAAACGGCGATCGGCGCTGGCAGACGAGCCCGCCGGGAGAGATCCCTGGCCAGGGCGACCGTCCCCCATCCCGCGAAGGCCGCCAGGAAGAAGAAAGTGGGCAGAAAGAGGCGGACACCGTCGTGCGCGGGAGTCGTCGGCAGCATCCGGAGCACCGGGAGGGTCAGGAAATGGACCAGGAAGTAGAGCGGCAGCCGATCGCGGCGAATCCGGCCCAGCCCCCAGACGATCCCGATCGCTCCAGCCAGCAGGATGGTCACCGGAACCGTGATTCCGAGCAACACCCAGGCATTGTGCCAGGGGAGCGTGTACTCGTAAGTCTGGCCGAAGTAGATAATCTGGATGTCGGGAAGGGCGGCCCGGCGATTACCGCTTAATGTATAGTAATGAGCCAGTCGGGGCAGTGTTTCGCGCCACCAGGCCGGGTTGCCAAGCCAGCCCACGGCCGGCGCGAAGGCGAGGATGGCCGTCCAGGTCTCGAGCGCTGGCCGCTCCACACCCCAGAGCTTGCTCCCGGGAAAGATCCGGCCCAGCAACCGCCTGAGAAACCAGATTGCAAGCGGCGCGATCAAAATGACGCCCGGCAGGTCGCTCGAGGGCCGATGGACGAAAAGATTCGTCCGGGCGGGAGGGGGGAGTTGCCGCTGCAAACCCTGGATCTCCTGAAACGCCAGAACGAGCGGCAGCAGCATGAGCCCCGATGTGACCAACCCGTCGATCCAGTCGGCCCGGGCCCCGGGACGTGCCGCAGTGCGAGTCAGGTGTCCGGCGGCAAGCCAGAGCAATAGCGGCAGCAGAACCCCGACCGCGGCCATCTTCTCGACGAACGCCAGACCGAGCAAGACGCCGGCCAGTACGCGCCAGGGCCTTCCTTTTTCTTCGTGCAAGCCGTTCCAGAACGCCAGCGCGGTCGCCGCCCAGAGGAAGAGCCCAGGGATATCGGTATCGATCAGGTGGGCCTGACCGTAGAGCCGCGGCATGAGCAGGAGCGAGCCGGCCATGACCAGGCCGACGGCAGTACCATACCAGCGAGCCAGGAAGCCGAAACCGATGGCGATGGTCAGGGCAAACTCGATCACCGACGCCATCCGCCGCGCGGGGATATCCTTCATCCACGAGCCGAAGAGCGTATGAGCGGCCAGGTTCAACTGGCCGGCCAGGGGGGGGTGAAAATTGATGCCGAACCTGGCGTATGGCCAGAAGTAAAGGAGAGTTTCCGGATCAAGCAGGCCGCGGACCTCTCCCCAGGACCGGGCATGAGCGAGCTGGTCCCACCACTGGGCCGACATGACCTGACTGTAGCGATAGGCGGGCTCGTCCCAGGTCAGGCCGATGTCGCCCGTGGTGGGTACCAGGGCGACGAGGGCAACCACAAAG
>JBAUOX010000461.1:0-1800 GCA_049579985.1 Isosphaeraceae bacterium
TCGCTCCTCCTGCCAGCGCTTGCCGAACGACTTTCTGTTGAAGGTTCCGGACGCAGGCCGTCCGGAACCTTCTGTCACACCAATCTGGTTGACCTACGCGCTCACGGCGGCCAGTTGTTCGCCATGGACCGCCGTTGAATTCGCCTTAGTCTGATCCAGGAGAGCCTTGGCGCGCGCCACTTCCTCGGGCGTTCCATGCGCAACCAAGAGGAGTTTGCCGTTCTTCACCTGGGTTTCGTATTGCAGGATACTGTTCTTCGGGATGCCGATGCTGTACAGTCCGGCGCCGAGTGCGGTGAGCCCCCCCGTCACGACGGCGCCTTCGAGCGCGCCGACGATCCACATGACCAGCGGCCCCGCCACGAGCAACTGACCAATGCCCGGCACCCAGAAGAACGCGGAGCCGAACAGCAACCCCCAGAAGCCGCCCCAGAAGGCCCCCAGCTTGCCCCAGTACTTCATGCGATCGCCGGTGTTGTAGTAGCCGACGACATGCTCTTCCGTGTGATAATCCTTGCCGACGATCGACAGCTTCTTCATGTCGAAGCCGCTCTTCTGAAGTTCGCGGATGGCGTCTTCGGCCCGGTCGTGGGACTCGAAGATCGCGACGACGGAGTTCTTGTCTGACATCATCTGGTTCCTCATTGGTGAAGGTTAGTAAAAGTAGTGATGGTTGACGTGCGAAGCGGTGAACAGTTTCGTCATCACTGTGTCGGGCTGGACATCATGTTAGTCGTTAGTGCCTGCAGCCGAGCGACGTAAGCGCGAGCAAAAAAAAAGCCGGCGTGGTCGAGAACCCTCAGGTCCCTGACCACCCCGGCTTACTCTTCGACGGACCGCCCGGAATACCCGGGCTGCCCTTCGTCTAGTCATCCGACAAATTCAGATCGCTTCCGGGAGCCGACGGTCGCTTGTCCCATGTCGACTCCCACAGAACAGTCGTCAGGATACGCGCTGCGGCGACAGGAAACAAGTCCCTGGTGTTCCGGCCGGTATTATTGACACCAGATCGCCTCGGGGGACGCCGACCAAAGTTCGGGCCCTTGGCGCTGCCTGTCCGGTACCCTTCTCGCGCGAGCAGATAATCGCTCTGGCGACTCTGACCACGGAGGACGTTGAACGGGCCGAGTAGTATCGCTGGAGCCATTAGCGCCTGGGATTCGCCCACCAGATCGCCTTCGTCCGACCGACCAACCCGTTCCCCGCACAGCACCCGTTTGAGGTTGTCGACGAGCTGCTGACCTCCACTGGCGTCCAACTTGTCATCGATCCCGACCAGATCGACTGGTACAATCCGAGGAAGCCGACAATCTCCGAGCATCAGATCCGGATCCGGCACTACCTCTACCTTCGGCAGTTCGGAGGGGAAGAATAGGAACTCCTCGGTCTTGCGGATCCGTCAACTTCTCATGAAAGGAAACCGTCATGAGCCAGGCGGGAACTCCGATTGCTTCCAGCGTCGTGGCGGTTTATCCCGACCAAGCTACGGCCGAGCGCGCGGTGCGGCAGCTTCACGACGCGGGGTTCGCGCTCGGCGATCTCTCGATCGTGGCCCGCAACTTTCAGGAGACAGACCAGCCGTACGGGTTCGTCAGCCGCGGCGACTACGCCGGGGCCGGGGCGGAGACCGGGGCTTGGTTCGGGGGGATGTTCGGCCTGTTCATTGGAGCGGGAATTCTGATCTTGCCAGGGCTGGGCCTCGTCGTGGTCGCCGGGCCGATCGCGGCGGCGCTGCTGGCGGGGATCGAAGGGGCGGTGGCGGGGACGGCGCTGGGCAGCCTGGCGGGCGCGCTCGTCGGC
>JBAUOX010000462.1:0-3828 GCA_049579985.1 Isosphaeraceae bacterium
TTCGAACACCGTGCCGACGCTGGTACCTCCGAGCGCGGAAACGACATCGAGCACGTCGGAGGCCTTGATGCCGTACTGAGCGAGATGATCGCGGCGCACATTGATCCGCAGCATCGGCAGCCGGCCGGCGGACGGGACCTTGATATCGTGGCCGCCGGGGATTCGTGCGAGCACCCGCTCGACCTCCAGCGCCAACCGCCTGAGCACATCGAGATCGGGACCGTAAATGAGGATGGCGACATCGCTCTTGACGCCTGCCACCAGCTCGTTGACCCGCATCTCGATGGGCTGGCTGAAGCCGAACTTGACGCCGGGCACGTTCTCCGAAAGCAGCGTGTCCATTTCCTCGATCAGGGCATCGTGAGTCAAGCCCGGGCGCCACTCTTCCTGGGGTTTGAGCATGGTCCAGACGTCGGTCTGGTGCACGCCCATCACGTCGTTGGCGATTTCGGGCCGGCCGGTTTTGCAGTAGACCATTCGCACTTCGGGAATCGTTCTGAGGAGCTTCTCGATCTGGGTGGAAACGGGCACGGCCCCCTCGAGGGCGGCGGCGGGAATGCGCACGGCCTCGATCAGCAGATCGCCCTCGTTGAGCCTGGGCATGAACTCGGCCCCCATGTTCCAGGCGATAGGCACGCTCGTGGCCACCAACCCTCCGGCCAGCAAGAGCGCGATCAGCGGATGGCGAACGAACCGGTCGAGCACCGGCGTGTACAACCGCTTGATCCAGCGCATCAGCCAGAGCTCCTTCTCCTCGGCGTGGTCGCCGAGGCCAAGCGAGGCCATCACCGGCATGAACGAGAGTGACAGGACCAGCGAGCCGGCCAGGGCGAAGATCACCGTCAGGGCCATCGGCCGGAACAGCTTTCCTTCCGTGCCCTGAAGCGCGAGGATCGGCAGATAGACGATCGCAATGATCAGCTCGCCGAACATGGTCGGCTTGCGGACCTCGATGGCGGCATCGCGCACGATCTCGAGCTTGGGCCGCGTTCCACCCTCGTGTGCCAACCGGCGCACGCAGTTCTCGAGCATGATCACGCTGGAGTCGACGATCAGGCCGAAGTCGATCGCGCCCAAGCTCATCAGGCTGGCCGACAGGCCGGTGGCGAGCATGATGTTGGCCGCGAACAGCATCGACAGCGGAATCGCCAGCGCGACGATCAGGCCGCCCCGCAGGTTCCCGAGCATGACCAGCAGCACGAAGATGACCAGGGCGCCTCCGGCCAGCAGATTGTGCAGCACGGTGCCGAGCGTCAGGTTGATCAGGCGGGTGCGGTCGTAAAGCGGTTCGATCGTGACGCCCGGGGGAAGGCTTTTCCGGAGCTCGGCGATCTCGGCCTTCACATTGGTCACGACCTTGCGGCCGTTCTGGCCGATGAGCATCATCACTAGCCCGGTCACGATCTCACCCTCGCCGTCCCGGGTGGCCAGACCGGCCCGAATCATCGGCGCGGGATGAACCTTGGCAACCCTGCCGATGGTCACGGGCACGCCGTTGCGCTCGTCGATCACGATGGCCGAGATGTCGTCCACCGACCGAGCCTGGCTGACTCCCCGGATGTACCGTGCCTCGCCCTCGTGGATCAGGTAGCCTCCGCCCACGTTGGCGTTGTTGCTCTTCAGCGCGTTGAACACGTCGGTCATCGATAACCGAAGCGTTCCTAGCTCGTCGGGATCAACTTCCACCTGATAGGTCTTGAGCTCACCGCCGTGCGCGTTGATCTCGGTCACGCCGGGCACATTGCGAAGCTGGTAGGCGATGTCCCAGTCGAGCAGGGTGCGCAGCTCCATGGGGCTGATTCCCGAGTTTGCGGCGGCCTTGACCTGGAACTGGTAGACCTCGCCCAGCGCGGTGGCGATCGGACCCAGCGTGGGTGTGCCATAACCGGGGGGAATGGCTTCGGCGGCACGGGAGAGTCGTTCGCCGACGAGCTGCCGCGCCCGGTAGATGTCGGTTCCCTCCTGGAAGACGATGGTGACCACCGAGATCCCGAACTTGGAGATCGACCGGATCTGTTCCACGTTGGGCAGGCCGCTCATCGCCCCCTCCACCGGAAACGAGAGCAGCGCTTCGGCCTCCAGCGGTGACAGTGCCGGGGCCTCCGTGATCACCTGGACCTGCACGTTGGTGAGATCCGGCACGGCGTCAATCGGCAGGTTGGCCGCCGAATAGACGCCCAAACCGGCGATGAAGAACGTCACCATCAGCACCAGAAAGCGGTTGTTCAGCGACGATTCGATGATGGCGTTGAGCATGGCTCACTCTTCCTCGGTCTGGTTCTGAAGGATGAGCTCCGACTTGAGCTGGTAGGCGCCGCTGGCGACCACGACATCACCCTCCTTCAATCCCGACTTGACAACGACGCGGTCGCCGGCGTCGCGGCCTGTCTCGATGGGCAAGAACGTGAACGCGCGCTGGTCCGTCGCGACCGTCCCGCTGGTCTTGGCGGGAACAAAGACCCCGGTCTTGCCCTCGATCTCGACCACGCCGGCATGGGGAACCGTCAAGGTCCGCTCCGTGATCGGGCTGTCCAGGAGGATGCGCACAAACAAGCCCGGCTTGAGCAGGCCGTCGTGGTTGTTGGTCTGGGCCAGGAGCGGGACCGTCCGGGTCTGGGGATCGACCATCGCGCCGACGGAGAGAAGCTGGGCCGGAAACAAGCGGTCGCCGTACGCGGTGGCCGAGAGCCGGATCGCGCCTCCTCGGATCTTGGGCATGCTGGCGACATCCGACTCGGCGATGTTGGCGGTAACCCAGACCGTGTTCAGGTCGGCCACGGTGAAGAGCACGTCGTTGAGGTCGGCCTTCTGGCTGGCCACCGCGTCCTTCTTGATGATCGTGCCGTCGAACGGAGAGGTGATCTGGTAGACGGTGACGTCCTCATCAACGGCCAGCGTGTCCGCCTTAGCGGCATGGTCGAGGAGCTCGCGGATGTCTTCATGTACACCCAGGATGCGCAGCCGCTGGGCCGCGTCGATGACGTCGGACTCGGCCTTGCGCACCTGCTGGTCGGCCAGCCGCTTTGCCTGGGCAGCGTCGAACTTGACCTGCTCGATCGTGGCATAGAGCTTGGCCTGTAGTCCCTGGCGAGTGTGCAGGGCCACCACGGCGGGATGCTCACCGATGACCTCCTGGCGCCGCAGGCCGGCGGTCTTCTCCTCCTCGTGGGCCGCAATGTCGAACTCGGCGTAGGCCTGCAAGAGCGAACCGCGATACGAGCCCAGCGGCTTGTCGGCGAATTCCTTCTCGATCGCGGCGGGGTCCGTTCCCTTGCGGATCTCCGGAATCAAGAGCGCCACCGCGACCGCGACTTCGGATTTCCATTCCGCCTCGATCCGCGCGGTGTTCAATTCGCGCTGCTTGGCCCGGAGGTTGAGCCTGCACGTTCCCACGTCGGGACTATCCAAGGTGACGAGTGGATCACCACGCTTGACGTTCTGACCGAGAAAGGCATGGACCTCGCGGACCACACCAGCGGCGCGGGGCCGGATCTCGATCCGGCGATCCGCGTTGACCTCGATCCGGCCCGGGACCCCGAGCTCGGTCGACAACTCGTCATACCGGGCCTGTGCCGTTGTCAGCTTGGCGGCCTCGAGCTTCGCTGCACTCAGCACGACGGTGGTCGGCGGGTTCGCTGCCGCGGTCTGTTGAGAGAGTGCTGCTTGAACTCTCTGGATATCGGCCCGAGCCTCGGCCGCCGAGGTCCTCCAGCCGACAATGTCCCACGCCAGGTGGGCAGCCAGTGCCGCCAGGCACAAGCCCATTCCCAGCCAGGGAAGAACGCGCTTCATCGTGCTACGGTAGGTCGGGTGTTGGGTGAGCGCAAG
>JBAUOX010000463.1:0-11304 GCA_049579985.1 Isosphaeraceae bacterium
GTAGGCATCGCTTCCAGGGCCCCGAGTACCGGAACGGAAAAGGCCAGGCGAATGAGTCGACTCAGCCGGGGCAGATCCGCGGGGTCGGCAAGCCGATCGATGAGCACGCCGTCAACGCCATCCGGTAGTCGGGGCAGGTGAAAGACGGCTCCCGGTTGATCCGGAACAGAGACCACCGCGACAACCGGGAGATCCAGGGTCTGCGCGATCGACCTCAAGTCTCCGGGCAGGTCGCTCTGGGCGCAGGACCGGACCTCCAGCGGAGTCGCAAGTGTTCCCTCGACGACGGCCAGCTCGGCGGCCTGAGTGCCGCGGAGGAAGAGGGAGCGGCAAACGGCTTCGGGCATCAGCCAGGAATCCAGGTGCCGGCCGGGCAAACCCGTCACCCGGCCCACCAGCTCCGTGGCCGTGGGACAGGCCCGGGTGCGAAAGTGCTGAACTCGCCAGCGCTTCTCCGTCAGCCCTGCCAGCAAGGCCAGAGCCATTACGGAAGGTTCTGGTCCGGTCGCCGCGGTCGCAAGTGCTAGGCGAGGAACTTCCATCATCGCAGTTCCGAAAGACGCAAAACCAATCTCATCGTCCAATCAGCCGACCGTTTCCACTTCCGGGCATTTACGGAATGGGCCATCCGACTTGCCTCGAGACAAGGCTCGTCGAGCTCGTCTCCCTCGCGAATTCGCTCTGTCTTACCAGAACTCAGAACACCGGCACCATGTTCCCAAGCCAAAATGATACCACGCAATGATAAAATAAGGCGTGAGGACCCAAGCATAGAGGAGAACCGATGGATCAGCATCTCGAATTAGCGGTCGCGTCGTTACTCTCTGAGATACCAAATGATAGCGCCGGCATGATCGAGGTCAAGGCTGAACCGAAGTGCATGACAGGCAGAACGATAAAGCACACGCGATCAACGTGCCATGCCTGATTTCATGAATCGGTAGCGGGGGTTATTTTGCCTTGTTCATGGGCCGACGGCGGGTGTTTCGCCTTGCCGCTCAGCGCCAGGCGAGCTAAGGTATCGGCCTCTAGACAGGGACGTGGAGGCAGCGGCCTGTGTGCCGAGCTCGGAAAAGGAAAACCGCGCGATGCCAGGATCAAGGATGGATCGGGCCGCAAGGGATGCGCACGGCACTTCCTTGGCGTTCTCGCGGGAACACATAAGCCGTCGCCCCAGCGCATCGATCAAGAACTCCCGGACACTCTCCGGGGCGATGGTTGTACTCTTCGTGCTGGGGATGATCTTGGTCGTTCACGGTCAGGAAGAGCAATCGCGGCAACCGCCCGAACGGCTGCCTGCTCAAGTGGCCGTGGAGACGTTTCCACTGGAGCCGGCGCCGAAGCCGCCGAACGCAGACAACGCCACGTCGCCCACGGGCGACGAAACGAAGACACGGAAAGCCGTGGCCGCTTCGAGCACGTCGGCCGTCAGGGGACGGATTCCTGGATCTCCAGGTGCATCCAAAGCTTCGGAGGAGGAAGGCAAGCCGACGATGCTCGAGCTTCCGGCCGACCTCAACGCTCTCCGTGTCGAGACGATCGAACGGCTCAAGCAATATAGCTCACCCTCAGCAGGTGTGGGGACAAACAACCCGGTCAGTGAGTCACTAGACGGTCCCGTGAACGCCCAGTCCGATTCGACCGCCGGGAAGGCGGCAGGCTCGGCGAGCAGCACGACGCAAGCACCCGATTCTGGGCCGGCCTCGACCACGAAGACGCCCACGACGCCGGCCGGATCGAGAACCGGCAACCAGGCGCTCCGTGCGGTGCTCGTGGAACGACAAGTGCTCCTCGATGAGCACGATCAAGCAGTCAAGGAACTTCAGGAGCCGGCCCACCCCAGGCTCAGTCCAGAACGACAGTCCGCTGCCGCCCGATCGGAGCTGGAACGCCTGCGGGTTCAGCTTGCACAGCCTCCTCAGAGTCTTCTGCCCCCGGTCTTCCAGGGCTCGGCGACAGGGATCACGAAAGCCGCGCTGGGGGAGATGAAGGATGCCATCGAAACCGCCCAGGGCGATCTCAAGGAAGTACAGGCGAAATCCGAGAGCGTTCGCGCCGAGCTGGCCAGGGCCTGCAGCAAGCAAAATGCGCTCCGCGCGGAACGCGACAAGCTGTATCAGCACCTCGCGACGCTCAAAGCACCGCATCAGGAGCGAGAGACCGCGACCGGCGTTGCGAGAACTCCGCAGCTCCGGCTTCTCGCGCAGGAACGCCTGACCAATGCCAAGCTGACGGCCCGAGTCGCGGCACTCCGGCTCAAGATCGCGGAGACCAAGCTTGCCGAGGAGCTGGCGCTGGCGGATTTTCGCGAGCTGAGCCAGCACGTTCTCGAGGCGCAAATGCAGGTCTCACGCAGGGTGCTGGACCAGATGCAGCTCCGGTACCGTGAGGCGGCCGAGCTGCAAGAGCACGCCCTCAAGCAGGCCGCGGCCACCCAGGAGAACATGGCGCGGCAATCCGACGATCCGCTGGAGCAATATCGGGCCCGTCGCAGGGCCGAGATCCTCGAGCTGGAGGCGAGGGTCGTCAAGAACGAACAGACCCTGGCCGCTGGCGCTCACCCCGCACTGGAGGAGCAGCATGCCCTGGCCGACCGCGCAGTGGCCGACTTTGTGCAGATCAAGCAGCTTCTCGATGATGGGAACGTCAGCCGGCTCGATGCGCTCCGGCTGAATAACGACTTTCGCCGCATCGGTCCGGAGCGCGACCGTATCCTGCGGAACGAGCTGACCAGCATCGAGACGCAATTGCAATACTATGAGAATACACTGACCAGTGTCGAGCTCGAGCTCATCGAGGACTCGCTGGCGGTCCAGGCCGAGCACGACGCCGTGCTGGAACGGCTGGCGCCGCAACGGCACAGCCAGGCGCGAAGCGATTTCGCGGAGCTGGAGCGCGGCTACAAGGCCGTGCTGGTGCGGCAAGAGGTTGTCCTGACCAAGCTGGTCGCCCGCGCCTCGGAGACGCTGGATCAGGTGACGCGCCGGCTGCGCGTGCTCGAGGAAGAGTACGGCTTCATCCGGACCCACATCTTCTGGGTTCGCGATCAGGAACCGGTCGGGCTGGCGACAGTACAGCATGTCGGACGCGAGCTGAAGCGGCTGGTGAAGGGTATGCTCACACTGGCCGAAGAATCGAGCGACCGCAAGTCCTGGGCACATCCCTCGAGCGAGTTCCTGACGGCTGCGGTGGCTGCGGTCATTCTCCCCCTGGGCTTGTTTCGACTCCGCCGGCTGCTCCGGCGGAGGATTACCCGGGCGCTGCCCCCAAGCCATCTTCACGGCAATCAGGTCGCGCCCATAAAGGTCGACATGTCTCATGCGATCAAACGAACTTGAATCGCCGGCTGCCGGGGGCGTGACGAGCCGATATGCGGGAAAAACGCGCGGCTGAACGATCTGACGAGATGCGAGGGCCAGAGACGTGAGACGAGCCATTCGATCCTTGCTGCTGGGGCTGGCCTGGGCGTCGATCTGGCCCGCCTATCTCGTGCTGGTGGCGCAGGTCGCACGTCTGGGACCATGGCCGCGAAACTTGGGTGTCCTGGCCTCGACCGCGCTGCACGGCCTGGCCATCGGCGCCTTCGTTCCGGGGGTCCTGGCATGGATGACCCGGCGGGACGGTTGGACCGAGCGGTTTCTCGGCGTTCCCGAGGCTGTCGGTCGCCAGCTTTGCCGCACGGGCCGGTTTCTTGCTGTCGCGGCCGTGATCTTTCTGGTTCCTGTGTACCTTCTCTCCAGCGGTGAATTTGCACCCGGCGGGCGGCCCATCAGGGCTGCGGCGTTCTGCCGGTTCTTGATTCTGGGATTCGAGCTTGCGGTCTGGGCAGCCCTGGTTCCGCTGGTGCGCCGCGGCTCGGCAATCTTGCACTGGTGCAATCTCCAGGCCTCCGAGGCTTCCAGGGGGAACTCAGAATCGGATGCCAATTCTTCCGCCTCGGTGGACGCATTCATCTCGGACCCAGGATCCAAGGCCGCGGAACACGGGGCCTCCGGCTGGCTGGCCTGGATCAGCCGGCGCCGCCGCGAAGTGGCCTGGACCGTCCTGGCGCTTGCCGGCGGAATTGTTGCACTCGACGTGCGCGGATACAGTTTCACGGCCAGGCGGCTGGCCATCGGTGGAACCGAGACCCTGGCGGTCTGCCTGGTCTGCTGGGCCTTCAATCGCGGTGCGAGTCGGATCATCGCTCACCACGCCGCCAGAAGGTGGGTACGCCCGGGACGCTCCTGGGCGCTCGTTCTGAGCACTGCGGTCACGATGCGCGCATCGTCACGGACCCGTGACCAGGAGGTGGCGATCACGCCGTCCGAGGGCGGTCTCGCGGCCGACACCGTCCAGCAGGAGGACCTGGCGGGACGGCTCCGTCAACTCGTCTTTTATCTCGCGGTACTGCTCGGCGGATTCGGGTTTGCCTGGGTGTGGGAGCTCGACCTGGCACTGATCCGGTTCCTCGCCAACCAGCCCCTATTGTCTCTGTCCGACACACCCGTCACTCTTGGCGACCTGGCCAATTCGGCCATCGTGATCCTGCTGGGAAGCCTGGCCTGGCGATCCATGAGCACGCTGTTCGCCCTGACCTTGTTTCCCCGGATCGCCGACGACCCGGGTGTCCGGTTCGCCGTTGTGACGCTTTGCCGATACGTCGTGCTGGGGGTGACGTCCATCGCCGCGCTGGGGGCCATCCACGTCGGCACAGCGCAGATCGGCATGGTCCTGGCCGCCCTGGGAGTGGGCCTGGGGTTCGGTCTTCAAGAGATCGTTTCCAACTTCGTCTGCGGGATCATCATGCTCCTGGAACGACCGATCCGGATCGGCGACGTCGTGACCGTGGCGGGGACGACGGGCAAGGTGGATCGCATCAACATCCGCGCCACCACGATCATCAACGGCGACAACCAGAGCATGATCGTGCCGAACCGCGAGTTCATCACCGGCAACCTTGTGAACTGGACGCACAAGGATAAGATCCTGCGGGTTTCGATCCGGGTGGGCGTGCCGTACGGCTCCGTGCCCGAGCAGATCGTCCATCTCCTGCTGGCGATCGCTCACGACGACCCGGACGTGCTCGACGATCCGCTTCCCTCGGCCTTGCTGGAAGAGCTGGGCGATTCGGCGCTCAAGTTCGTCCTCTACGCCTTCGTTCCCGAGCCCAGCCTCGTCGGCCGCGTGAAGCATCGGCTCTCCGCCGAGGTCCAGCGAAGGTTTAGTGAGGCGAATATCGGCATTCCTTATCCGACGCACGAAGTTCACCTGTGCCGCGTGCCTGAGGACCTCACGCGAGCGATCGAACAGCCTCGCTGGGTCGCCAGTTCGGGAGCCTCCCGGTTCGACCCGGCCTCGGCGGCGCCTCCTGCCCCGCACGTGGCCGAATCCTCGATGCCGGATCACAAGTTCATTTCTGCCGCGGAGCCCGACGAGGAAGTCGGTCGGGCAATGCGGCCTCGTTGAACCGCTCCATCGTGGCCGGCAAGACCGGCTCTTGACCAGTGGTGGGCAGCAGTTGCAGTTGGAGCGTGAGCTTCATGCTGCTAGCATAGCTATATCCGACCCCATAGTCATGGGAGACGCGGCTCCTGCCGGGCACCACTTGCGGCCGGCTTGAAGGCGGGGGGTTTCCGCCGCGAAGCAATTGATGAAGCGGAGCTGGAATGGTCGGGGCTCATTTCTGGCGGACGCTTGAAACCATGTGAGTGCTTTTCCGGGCCGAGTGTCCCTGGAATCAACGGACGAGCTGCAAACAACTCGCGGAGAGAAAGCCGTTGATCATCCTACGACCAATTGCGTAGACGGGGCTGCCGTGACACAGGTTCTCGCCGAGATCCTCGAGCCAGCCCCGGTCCGGAACCAAGGACGCTTCGGCCTCAACGATTACCATGTCCCTTGGCCGCCCCTTGGGAGCGACCTGAAGCACAAGGCGCGAGATATCATCACTTACCCCGGAAGTTTCAACCCAGGAGTCAATGATCGCACCGCTCACAACCATTTCCGAGTCCATCCTCAAGCCCTCCTCAGTCAGACTCCTGTCCAGAGAAGATCGTGGACCCAACCGCTATCTAATCTCAGGATTGATCATGCGGGATGAGTGTCTACATCCATCCTAGTGGAAGAATCGTGCTCGTCAAGTGAAACTTTCGACATCTCTTGAGTTTCCCAGATCGCATCGCCCAGTCGCGAGCAGAGATCAGTTCTCACGAACTACTATTAATGAATTCGAGGGAACCGTTTCATTGGCGACGTCAGCCGACCATGTCTTCCCTGTAAATGTAAAACTTTCCAGACAAAGTTCTAAAACAGGTGAGTGATCGAGGAAAGTGACATTCACTGCCACGGTTGAGAGTGTCTCGATTCAGGCCTTTGTCGTGGAGCAACTCGAGACGGCCTCTCAGTGGATGATGAGTAGTTTAGCGAGATCGACAGTCTCACGCAAGCACTCAGCGAGAAATCTGTGAAATTTTTTTCACGGCATTTTGACCTCCGCCACGATCGAATCATGGAGCGTCTTTGGCAGCTTTGGCGGTTTTGTCCGGCATGGCAGTCTGCTTAATTGAACGTATAGCACATTTGGCGGTGCTCCACTCGGCCAACGAGAGGTTCACTTCGAGCTGACGGTCGGCTTTCATGATTGCAGATTTGGGGGTCTTCCTGGTGGAATCATCGAGCGTGGGTCAAAACTGGGGGCCTTTCGATCCGTGGCCCGGGGATTCAGGGAAGATTCGACCGTTCCGAAGTTCTGTCCTGATCGCATCTGGAAGAGAGAACCATGGGACACCGCATCGGCGCCGAGACGCGAGGGCGGCAGACGATCCATACGCTGCATGATGATGAGAGTGGAGCATCCGCCGCGGTCTTACCATCTTATGGATTCAATTTGTTTGATCTACGTCTGCCGCTCGCAGGCGAAGTACGGCCCGTCCTCGTCGCGGCGAGTGACTTCGCCGACAGTCCTCAGAGCGCAGCGGGCAACGGAATCCCGATCTTGTTTCCTTATCCCAATCGCATCCGGGGCGGCACTTATTCCTTCCACGCCCGCGCGTTCAAGTTGCCGCTCAACAACGGCCCGAATGCGATTCATGGTTTTGCCGTCGATGCGCCCTGGGAGGTTATCGAGCACAGAGCCGATTCCGGTTCGGCTTTCATCGTGGGCCGCTATCAGATCTCGCGCTGCTCTCCGGAGATGCTGTCAAACTGGCCAACCGACGCGGTCCTCCAGGTGCGGTACGCGCTGACGGGCCGACGCTTGACGATGACTGTCACCGTGTCGAACCCGACCGCGGCGGAACTCCCCTACGGATTCGGCATTCATCCCTACTTCAGGCTGCCCTTCGCTCCGGGCGGCCGACCCGACCGCACCAGAGTGATTCTGCCGGCCGCCAAGTTCTGGGTTCTCGAAGACTTCCTGCCGACCGGTGGGATCCGCCTCGTTGATGATCGCCTCGATTTCCGCACGGGCCGATCCATGGCCGGGCTGAAGCTCGACGACGTATTGACGGACCTCGAATTCACAACTGATCGAGGCATCTGCCGGCTCATCGACGAGGCGAAGAACGCTGAGTTCCTGCTCGGTTTTGACCGTGGTTTCCGTGAGCTCGTCGTTTACACGCCGCCCGGTCGAGGCGATGTGATTTCCCTCGAACCCTATACCCAGACAACCGATGCGATCAATCTGCAAGCGCGGGGCGTGGCGGCGGGGTTGCGAATCCTGGGACACGGCGCGCAGGATGCATTCGTCATCACCATGGAAACCCGTGGCTGAAGCGCGAAAGCAAGACAGTTTGCTTCATGGGGAGGATCTCCATTCATCGCACCTGCCTTTCTGGACAGCTCCCCCGGTTCTCAGACACGCGCTGACGCAATCCTGGGTTCGGCCGGCAAAACCTACGGAGCTTGTGAGCTCGAGGTGGATCATGGTGTCGAAGCCAGGGTTTTCCCAGTGACTCTCATGGTCCCAGGGCGATGCACACACTATGATTGAGGAGAGTTCGTCAATCGCCTCTGGACTGAGGGACGTCCGGCCGTTGTGCGAAGCTCGATTGGGGCGAATCAGGGCGGTGCGATCGAGATCCCAGGTGAAGTCGGAAATCGTGAGGATTCACTCATGGAGCCCCCCCCAACATCGGGCCCTGACGGAATGGGCGGATTAAGATTCGACTTGCTGAGAACCGCAGTCGAGACTTATCTCAAGATCGCCTATCCCTCGGGAGAGATCCCTGAAGTTGTTCGGCGCCGGTTGGTGTGGCCGGAAGGACTGGCCGCCGAGAGCATTCTCGCCAAGCCGCCGTTCGAGCGAGCGGGGAAGATGCCGGGACGCCAGACACCCATCTACGCGTTGCGGCTGGGCAATTACCGCTACCCGCACATGAAGCTGCAAATCCAGCCGTGGGAGAACGAGGCTGGCTTCATGCTCTCCGTCAACACCCACGATCAGGTCGCCGGCCTCGACGTGGGGGCCGCGGATGCTCAGGCTTTTCGCGAGCTGCAGGCGGAGAACCAGCGCCACAAAGAGGCCATCGAACAGGCCTGGGAGGATGCGGGGTTACCCACCTTCTTGCGCTATCTGAGGGAGTACATCCAGAGCCAATCTGGGGATGTAGCTGATCCGCGCGGCCAGTCGCCGAGTGCCGAAGTCCCGACCGACCTGCCTCCCCGCGCCTGACCGGTTCAGTCCGCCGATCAGGTGATCGCCGGAGATGCGTCTTCGGACGTGGTCTCGACGAGTTTGTCGGCTGTCCTGGCCTTGACTGTCAAAGGCTGACGACGAGGCAAGAAGAAGCCGAAAGACGAGCCGCGGTCGGGAGTACTTTGAACCTCGACCCGACCTCCATGGAGCTCGACGAAGGTCTTGACCAGGCACAATCCCAAGCCGATTCCCCGCTTACCGAACTGGTAGTCTCCCGAGGAGTGATGGAGCGTATCGAAACCGGTGAAGAAGGGCTCGAACAGGTATTGCTGCTCGCCGGGGTGAACACCCACTCCTTCGTCCTTGATCACCACGCGGACCCACTCTGGGTTTCCTTCGAGACTCTGGGCCTGTACCCGGATCGTGCCGCTGTCGGGAGTGAACTTGATGGCATTGGCCAGCAGGTTGATCAGGATGTCCATGATCTTGGCAGAATCCGCGTCAATCGAACCGAGCTGAGGCTCGATTTCCACCTCCACACGCTGCTTACGGGCTTCCAGGTACGGGGTTAACTCCTCGATGGCCTCGCGGACAAGGGGCTCGAGCTCGACGGGAACCGTCGGTGACGCGGGCGATTCGGTTTCCCGAACCCCGCTGCGCCTCGAGCTTACCTTATTTCCCGGTTCGGTGGCAGGCTGTGATCTGCTCGTGGACCGCTGTCATCAAGGTGTTCTGGATTCGGCGAACCGCTTGATGAGCGTGACCTCATTGCCGAGGTCGTTGTAACGCATCTCGTCGACCATTCCCTGACTGATCAGGAGACCAAAGCCTCCAGCTCGAAGCCCCAGCTTTTTGCGGACGTCGAGATGGGAGAATGGGTCATCTGGAATTGCGGCGTGGGGCAGGTCTCCGCGGTCAAAGCCTGATCCTTGATCGCGAACGACGATCTCCAGGTGGTCTTCATGGATGCGATAAGTGATTTTGACCGGGCGTTCGGACTGATGCTGATTGCCCCACTCGATGGCGTTGTGTGCCATCTCCATGACGGCTTGCCGAAGTTGCATGATTTGCTCGTTCGACAACGGCGTTGTCTGGCAAACATTCATCAGAGAATTATTGAGATCCTTCAGCAGTGTGATCTCGCTGTTCAGCTCGACGTTGATCTCGCCCTGGAGCAGCCTCTGCTCCATGCTCACACGCCAGGAGCGAGCCGCGGATATGGCCTCGAACAACTCATCCACGCCATAAGGCTTGGCGACGTAGGCGTTGGCGCCGACCCGGAACCCGTGGACGCGATGCTGCATGTCGCTGAGTACCGTCAGCATCACCACGGGGATGAGCATGGTCGTGCGGTCCAGGCGAAGCTGGCGGCAGACCTCAAAGCCGTTGATGTCCGGTAGCATCAGGTCCAGGAGCAGAATGTCCGGAAGGTACTGCCGGGCCAGACGAAGTCCGGTCTCGCCATCCTCGCCGATCATCGACTCAAAATCGCGCAATCGGAGAATCCGAGCGACAAGTGATGCTTGATCCGGATGGTCTTCCACGATCAGAGCCGTTGCCATCGTTCTGTCCCCTGTGAGGCGATTCCTTGCCTCAACCCGTCCTGGTGCTCGTGCGGAGCCTGCTTCCTGGTACCCAGCGAACCGAATCGAACTCGCGCTGAGTTGACTCACGAGACATGCAATTCGACGACATCGGAATCATGCAACTCGTGATCCCTCTTGACTGTCTGGCCGTCAAAAACACCCTGGCCCCAGATGCGGGCGAATTTCAGCGTGTCCTCGAACTCCCTGTGAACGTCCCTGGCGAGATCCAGAACGCTACTACCGATGGGTAAGGTGAAGGGTCGAGACCGATCCACCGGTTTGCCAGGAACTTTGGTGTAGACCCGAAGCACTCCTAGCAAATGGTATGCAGCCTCGCGCAGCGTTTCCAGTCCTTGCCGCTCCTGGACCGAGATGGGGAGAATGGGGAACCTGGGCCCCAGCCAATCCCGGATCACCTCGAGCCGCTCGCTGGCCCCATCGGCGTCCATCTTGTTGGCGACCATGAGCGTCTTGACGTGCCGGATCGCCTCATCGTCGACGTCGAACGGGAGCGTTCCGACCAACTCGGTGTGGGTCGCCGCCAGCCGTTGGAGCACCGCCTCGATTGCCTCGGCCACGTCATCACTGCCCATGTCGGCCACCAGAAGGGCGGCATCCGTCGAGCGAATGATGCTCGGAACCCAGGGTTCAAGGAACTCAAGGGAGATCGGCGGCAGATCGACAAGCTGGACGGGCACATCTTGCCACATCATGATCCCCGGTTGAGGCGTTCTGGTCGTGAACGGATAAGCAGCGACCTCGGGATGCGCATGCGTCAGACTCGCCAGGAGTGCGCTCTTTCCCGCGTTCGGCGATCCGACCAGCGCGACCTGGCCGGCCCCCTCATGAGGCACTCGATAGCTCACTCCCACCTTCTTGCCGCTTCCCTTGGCGACCTCCAGCTCGTCCTTGAGCCGGCTAATCTT
Source organism: Isosphaeraceae bacterium (assembly GCA_049579985.1). Taxonomy (GTDB): domain Bacteria; phylum Planctomycetota; class Planctomycetia; order Isosphaerales; family Isosphaeraceae; genus Aquisphaera. The sequence goes on from JBAUOX010000463.1 coordinate 11,130, forward strand.
CTGCTTCAGGTCGGCCTGGAGCTTCTCGGTGCCCTTATGTTTGGGGAGCAGCCGATACATCTCGCGGAGCTTTTCAAGACGTTCACCGGGTGTCGAGGCGCCCCGGAACTCATACTCGGCCTTGTGATACTGTGGCGGCAGATTGGCCGGCATCGTGGGAACTCTCCACGGCGCT
>JBAUOX010000464.1:0-4343 GCA_049579985.1 Isosphaeraceae bacterium
ACCGGGCTGCCATGCCCCGCGAAGAACCTGGTCCTCGCCCCGGTCTCCAGGTCGCAGAAGATCACTCCCGTCTCGCAGCCGACCGCCACCGTCGCCCGCGGATGGCCCGGCCCGGCGGGGACCATGGTCCACGACCACCAGTTCCGCTCGGTGTCGCGATTGATCTCGAACTGCCACCGGCGCCCGCCCTGGTTTACCGCCTCGAGGACGAAGGTCTGAATGTTGCCTTGCAAGCTCCACCCCGAGAGGCTCGTGATGGCGCGGCGGAGCTGGTCGCGGGTCACACGCCGCCGCCGCTGGCCGGCGAAATCATAGCCGAGATACTGGTTGGCGGGATCGGCGGCCGTCCGGCGGAAGCCGACCGCCTGGCTGTCGGCCGTGAACCCGAGGTCGAAAGGCGTGCTCCCCCTGCCCTTCAACTCCAGGCGCGGCCGATCCGGGTTGCGGAGATCCTGGATCAAGACAGCCTGGGCATGACCGCCGGAGAAAGCCAGGAGGTTGCCCGATGGGCTGAACGCCGCCGCGCTGACCAGGCCCGGGACGCGGTCGCGGCGGATGAGGTCGCCGTTGGGCATCGCCCGGAGCTCCACGTCGGTGGAGAGCGCGAGCGGATCGATCACCGCTGGCCGGTCGCTCATGATCCCGGCAGCCAGACGGGTGCCGTCTTTCGACATCGTGACGAATTCGACAGGGCCCTGGGTCGCCATCGTCGGCAGTTTCAGCGGGTTGCCCTGGAGCCGATTGCGGAGGTCGAACCGCCACAGGTTCCCGGCCTCCTTCCCGCCCTCCGAGCCGACGAAGACCCAATGGCCGTCCGGACTGATGGCCACGGTGTTCAGCGGGTCGCGACCGGACCGGATGGCTTCCTGGATTCCTCGCGCGACGTCCCACACGCGGATGGCCCCGTCACCCCCGACGGTTACCAGGCGCTGGCCGTCCGGGCTGAACGCAAGGGCCCGGACGTCGCCTCGGTGGCTGGGGAGACCAGCCCGCTCACCCGGGAGGATCCGGCCCGCGAACTCCGGCAGGGTCCAGAGGATGACGCGTCCATCGCGTCCGCCGGAGGCCAGGAGCTTGCCGTCAGGGCTGAAAGCCAGGCACTGGACGGCGTTCACGTGACCGGCGGCCCGGGGGTTGTCGTCGGGCGGCGGTAAAAGGCGGCGGATCACCTCGCCGGTGGAGACCCGTCCGTCGCGAGCCTCGGGCGTGGCCAGCCCGGGGAAGCGGAAGATCGTCATGTCGCCGCGGCGGTTCTCAACGCCGTATCCCGCCACCGCCAGGTACGACTGGCCCTGAGGGTCGGGCTTGCTAGCGGCGATCGCGTAAATCGACCCCGCTAGCCCGCGCCAGATTGGCGGCCGGAGCGACCGCGCCAGTCTGGGCTCGGCCCTGAGGTCCCACACGTTGACGAGCTTGTCCTCGCCCGCGGTCAGAAGCGTTTCCTCGTCCCACCAGAGAACGCTTCGAACCCGAGCATGGTGCCCGCCGGTCTCCACTCTGAGGATCGGCTTGCGGTAGTTTCTCACCTCGTCTTGCGCCCAAGCGGCCTCGGGGGCAAGCAGCAGGCTTCCCAGGCAGATCAGGCCGATCACAAAACGCCCGCGCGAGACTCGTCCTCCGCCTCGCTCCAGGAAGTGCCGCGCTCGGCAGCCACGACCAGTAGAGACCCCTTGCAGACAGATCTGCGATCCGTGATCACCGTGGCACATCGGTTGATTCCTCGGTGCTTCCGTTCGTAAGGACCACTCGGCCGCTGAACCGGCTTGGACCAAGCACGTTTGCCTCTCCCGGCCATGTTCCATCATCGCAATTCTTGAACAGTCTTCAAGCGCGGATCCCATGGTATTGGCCTGTCGCTTCTCCGGTCCAATCGGGTTTCTGGCTCTGGCGGCCCCGTCTCGTATTGCCATGCTGCAAGTATCCATGGCCTGAAAGCTGGGGCCGCAACTGGTATAGAAAAGTCCGAGAGACGCGGAGTTCAAGCAGCCAGAAACGGTTCGAGCGAGGACAGGAACTGTTGGCAGCGCGTTAAGTTGGGTATCCATGGTCTGAAAAGCTGGGGGTGCGACACGAGGCTATTGAGTCGTACAAGGTTCGCCTCGACCTCGCCTGTGCGCATCAGGTGGATGCCCGTCAGCAGCACCCGGTAGACGTAGAGCAGCGGCTTCACCCGCCTGGGTCGCTCTTTCTCGAACAGCTTCCATTGCGTCTCGGCGAAGCCGAAGTAGTGGTGGCTGTGGTGCTTCGTGATGCAGTCTTTGGCGATCTCCTTCAACTCCTCGAGCTCGGGCGTGGTGTGGACGACCAGCGGTGAGAAGACCTGTTCCAGTACGTAGCCGTTCTTCTTGAGCAACAGCCCAAAGAGCTTCTTGGCGTCGTGAGTGACCAGATCCAGCTCGAAGTCACCATCCTTCCCCGAGGTCTCGATCGTCTCTCTCCCGGCGTCGAGCCCAATGACCTCCCGCACGGGCAGAATGTGGCAGCCCCGCAGGTCATAGTCCGAGTCGGGCGACGGGAAGCCGTAGAGGTGCGCCCCGCTGATCGTGGCGAAGACCAGCGGGCAGGGGTGGCTGGTCACCGCTCCCCTCAGCCGCTCCATCACGCCCGTCGTCACACCATCGCTCATAGCAAGTCCCTCACGCGCTCCAGTTCCGCCTGGATGTTCCTCAGAGCTTCCACTGCCCGGTCGGGGTTCACCACGCAGCCCTCCAGGCTGCCGTAATGCTCCTCCAGCGCAGTCAGCAGTAACGCCCGGATGTTGGGCTCGTCGGGGGTTGCCCGCAGCTTGCTCTGGGCGTACACCCGTTCCAGGTGTGACTCCTTGTCGGCACACCACTGCCGCAGTCGATCTTCCGTCCACTCACCTCGGCGGATCGCCTTGAGTTGCTCGTTGTTCCTCTGGAGGTCGAGGTCCTCTTCCATCAGGATCATCTCGACCTCGGTCAGCAGGCGCACCACATGGTAGGCGAACTTCACGTCGTAGCCGTGCTTCTCGACCAGCTCAGCCCGCTTGCCCTGCGGCGTCTTGATCGACAGCTTGTGCAACTGGGTGTAGGCGTAGCCCTTGAACTTGGGCCATGCCCCTTTGTGGAGGAACAGCCTGCGGTTCTCGCGCACGAGGTTGCCCACCCTCGTGCTGTGCAGGACGCAATTCACCGGGGTGAACAAGCTGTCGATGACGTTCGGGTTGTTCTCCATCGCCAGGTTGAAGAGCTTGACGATGCCGTAGATCGTCAGGTCGTAGGTGCGCCCGCGACCGGCGAGGGCGTCCTGGTCCTGGACGTGGTGCTCCTGGTACTGCTCAAACCTCGGCTTCGGCGTGCCGAAACCGAGCACCTCGCCTCGAAGATGAGGGAACAGGTCGTCCTTGGGCGGGATCGCCCAGCCGTAGACATCCACGTCGCTGGTGTCGGAGGAGACGCCGTAGGCGACCGAGCCCATGATGGTCTCGTACTGGATGTTGCCCGGCAGCCAGCGGGGTGGCTTGACCAGCCCCCGGTCGGTCAGGCGTTGCAGCGTGCTCATAAGCGACGGCCTCCCAAGGCAATTCCACGCCCTTCAGGATGCGCCGAGTGATCCTGTGGTTCGCCGTTCTCGGTTGAGTTTATTGTGGTTCATGACGACTTGCTGACTCGGAACCGCCCAAGCAGGTGGTCACTCAGCGGCGCCCTCGGTTGACTGAGGCCCTGCTTGACCGGCTCCCCACCTCTGACCGTCCTAGCTGATGTAGAGCAGGGATGCACCGACCGGCGCCGGGAGGTTGTCGCTCATGACAAATTTCCAGAACCTGGAGACTAAGGGAGCTCACTCGGAGTCGAGCATCTCTACATAGTCGATATGGATCGCATGAGGCCGGTTTCCTTTTCGTTCGATGATCCCTTGAAGTTTGACCCGGCGATTCAGCGACTCCAAGAGCGAAGGGGTCAGCATGCGGGAGAAGTCCCCTCGCACTCGACGAGGAAACTCCTTCACAGACAGCAAGAGCCGGCCTTCCTGGACGTCGAGCGCAGTAACTCGTCCCTCGATCGTCTCAAGACTCGTCTGGCTCGGACGTCGACGCTCCAGCGCTTGCTCAACCTTGTCGATGAATGAGTTCTCGATCGAAAACTGAATCAGCGGCTTGCGGAAACGATCGGCGGTCGAGAATTCGATGACGGAGGCTTCTCGTTTCAATGTACGTTTCAAAGCCGCGAGCGTCTGCAATGCACCAATGCTTACACTCGTCGGGGCTTTGTCTTTGTCCACGGAGGAGAGAATCTCACCGAATCGTTCGGCGACAGCGTCAGTGTCGATTTGTCGTTTCTCGCCAGGTTCCAACAGCGTGTATGGGTCGGACTCCAAAC
>JBAUOX010000465.1:0-14886 GCA_049579985.1 Isosphaeraceae bacterium
GTCAATGACCTGATCTCCCATTCGACCCAAGACCTGCTTCAGTCGCACGGGGGACGGCGAGAGAACAGGCACTCCGGCCGATGGCCCTCCGGCCGGCAAGTCTGGAACCCCTTGGCGTTGGTAGCCTGGGCGCCGTAGCGGAATTCATTCCGTTTCTTCCCCTCCGATCGATTGGCTCGCTCAAACGCAACCAACGGAACGGAAAAACGGAATGAATTCCATTCTACCAAGAAGTCACCGACGCATTGCGTGACATTGTCGTAAACTCTGTATGTCGGGATCGTGCGGAGGGTCTTTGGCAATACAGGACGAACGACAAGATTGGAATCTTATCCCACGAGGGAAATGGACACGGCAACCCGACCTGGCGGCATGAGCATGCCCAGAAAAGCGCCAAAACGAAGCCAATTTTCCCGTGGTGTTAATCATTGATATATTGTGACTTAGGACAAATTAAGGCCGAATTGAGCCGGAAAAACGAACCCAATTTACGATCCATCTGTTCAGTCCATGGATACCCAGCTCGGCGCGCGGCAAGGGCGGCGGAATCCGATCGGGATCGCGGACCCCCTCGAAGGGCGATCGATGGCCGCTTGTGCTTCTGGGCCGATCGTGATTATTGCCTGTTTATCGAAGGTCGCCATGGATCAATCCCCGGTTTTCGGACTGGCTTTCATCCTGGGAAGGACGCCGGAGTCACCCCGATGCGGAATCAACAACCGGGGCGGGTTGTTGATTCTCTTCACGTAACCGCAGTCCGATCGGCAGGGCGTCGCCCAGGGCGATACTCTCCTGGGCGGCTTCGAGCTCGTGGTACTCGCGGACGGCGCGGAGGACGGTCTCGTCGGCGCCGAGCTGTTCGAGGCGGGCCAGCACTTGCTCGCGCAGCGAGTCGGGCAGGTCGCGCGCGCGGTCGCCCGAGTAGCGCGCGAGTTGAGAGAGGGCGAAGATCGCGTCGCTGGTCTCGCGGCCGGGCGCGTATTGCCGGGTGAGCAGGAAGTCGATCCACTGCTCGACGGCCTCGCGGCGAACCACGGTGTTGGCAAGTCCATACAGTGGCACGCGGGCGCCGAGGCGTCCCAGGCACCAGAGCAGGTAACCGGGCGCGGTTGGTCGGGACAGCTCCTTGATGAGAGGCCCCCCCAGCCCCTCCTTGACCTCGGGAGCCAGTCGCTCCAGGCTGGCGGCGCAGCGCCACATTTCCGCAAGCTCGTGCGGCTCAGGCTTGGGCCGGCCGGCCTTCTTGGAGGGACTGGTTCCCTTCGCCGGCAGGAGAAACGGTGCGATCCGGCGGTAGATCTCGTCGTGATGCTGGCGGCTCAGGCCGGCCGCGACGCGCCGCCAGAGGATCCACCATTCGGCCCAGCACTGCACGTCCTTCGTGTGCTTGACGCCCTGGTGGAACACGGGCCAGAGGGCCTTGAGCCGGATCTCGTCGAGCGGGTAACCACGGCCGGGCCGCAGCGAGAAGCCGGCGAGGTTGAACCAGCGCGATTCATGCTGAGGGCTCTTCAGCCGCTGATCGGCCAGGTCGCGCAGCGGCTCCCACCAGGCGCGAAGCGCCGAGGGCGGCCACTGGTCGCGGGGAACGTCGATCAGCTCTTCGAGCCGCTTGATCAGACGGGCGGGCCCGGTCTCGGAGCCGGCTGCCGAGGGCGAGGCTCCGAAGGCGTCGCGGATTGCGGCGATGGCCGCGTCGAGCTCGGACTGCTCGATGATCACCCGGTCGTTCTCCGCACCGGCGACCACGGCCCGCGCCTGGGGCTGGCCCGCCGGGCTGCGAAGCTGGATTTGCAGCCGCCAGCGGCGGGCGTCGGTTCGCGACTGGCACCAGAGCTCGATGGTGCCGACCTCCGTGACCCGCGCGGCCAGGCTGACGGGAACGCGCTCGGCCTTCGCCTTGCGGTCGACGCGCATCAGGCTTTGCAAGGGCGGCAGCTCGCGGATCGAGTCGGGGTCGGCGACCACCAGGTCCCCGGGCCGGTCGTCGGGCCGGACCGAGCTGCTGGCCAGAGGAAAGACGACCGGCTGGCCCATCAAGAGGTCGAAGTCATGGCCGTCGATCGTGGTTTCATCGCCCTCCTGGGCGTCGCGCGGCACAACGCACATCCACGGTCTGGCCGCCTGCCGGGTCTCGAGCCCGACATAGAACGAACGCGCCGTTCCACCGCCGATCCGAATCCCGCCGCCCCGGCGAACGACTCCGTAATACGCCGCTCCCTGGGCCACGGCCAGGTCGAGCGAGATGTTGGTGAGGACGCGTGGCGAATAGGCCGGTTCGGGGTCATCGCAGAACCACGAGGCCACGACCTCGACGATCCGATTGCGCACGCTATCCGGCGTCAGAGCCCCGCCGTTGAAGAGGATCGCGTCGGGCCGGGCGAGGCGGTCCTGGCCCTGGCCCTGGTGACCGCCCTGGCCGACCGCCTCGGCCCGATGCCGCCGCAGAAAGGCGCTCAAGTGCTTGGGCACGGCCGGATCGGCCGCGAACGGCAGGCCAAACTCTTGCAGTCCCAACTTCGACCCGCGCTGGGGCTCCTCGTCGCGGTTGATCTTGGGAAAGAAACCATCGAGCGCAATCGCTTGCACGTCTTGCCGCGTCAGCTCCGACTGGATGCTGCCGCCGATGATCCGCGAGCCGCGTCCGGCGATGGTCACCGGCCATCGCTCCAGCAGCGGCTGTTGCTCGATGAGCAACTTCTCCTTGGCGGTCCGGCAGGCAAACCGCAAGGCGCTCCACTGCTCGGTGTCGAGCCGAACGCCGCCCAGCTTCTTCTCGACCTGATGCGCCAGGGCAAGGTCGATGTTGTCGCCGCCGAGCATGAGGTGGTCGCCCACGGCGACGCGGCGGAATCCCGGCCCGGTCGGAGTCTCGACCACGGTGATCAGACTGAAGTCGGTCGTGCCGCCGCCGATGTCGCAGACCAGGATCAGCTCGCCGGCACGCACCTCGCGCTGCCAGCGGTCCTGGTGCGAGACGATCCAGCAATAAAACGCCGCTTGCGGCTCTTCGAGCAGCATGATCGAGGCCAGATCGGCCTTCTTGGCGGCCTCGAGTGTCAGCTCCCGAGCCGCCTCGTCGAACGAGGCAGGCACGGTCAGTACAACCTCTTGCTGTTCCAGCCGCCGCGCCGGGTCATCCTTGGCGAAGTGGTCGTTCCAGGCGTCGCGGATATGCCGCAGGTAGGCCGCCGAGGCCTCGACGGGCGAGACTCGCTTGATCTCCGGCGGCGCGCCCCACGGCAGGATGTCGGCCTCCCGGTCCACGCCGGGATGACAGAGCCAGCTTTTGGCGCTGCTGACCAGGCGGCTGGGAACACGGGCCCCTTGGAGTCTTGCGAACTCGCCAACGATCCGGTCGCCGCCGTCGCTCCAGGGCAACCTCGCCGCTCCGGGTGGAAGCTCTGGCCCGCCTGTGAGATAGAGGAACGAGGGGAGCATGCTCCGGGGGGCCGACTCGCCCGGCGCGACAAGCTGCGGAACGTCGAACATCCGGATGTCGGCCGCCGGCCGGTCGCGCCCTTTCGTGTCCACATACGCCACTGCGCAGTTGGTCGTGCCCAGATCGATGCCGACAATGTATCGTGACCGGGTCATCCTGCGCTCGCCTCGAGTTCCGCCTGGCGTTTACCAAAGACTATCATAAGAGCTGGAAGCGATTTCGCAAAACCGACATGGCGAACTCGCTCCGTCACGCAGAGCATGACGCGCACGGGGGTTTTCCCGCAGGCCACGCGGAGCGCGCCACATGGGCCCGGGTTTCCACGTTGGAATTGTGATCAAACCTATCGCGGCACCGGATCAGGCTGACCGCGCACGCCGGCGATCAACCGATCGACGTCGTGCGTTGCGGAGGTGGCCCCTTCGATGAGACCGTCGGTCGCCGCCGCGGGGAGCACGGTCGTGAGAGCACTGCCGAGCAGGGCGGCAGGAAAGACGACGCCAAAGCTGACGGCATAGCTGGTCGAGTAGACGGCCTGCGTCAAGCCCTCGACGATCGGGGCAGTTTCGCCTCGGGAAGCCACGGCCGGGGCAATCTCGTCCACCTTACCGTGCTCGCGCAGCCAACGCTCCTGGAACGTGAACCGGGCGGCTTCCTCAACACCTCGAATGAATGAGTTGTCGAGCACTACCCCGAGAGCCGCACCCAGGAATGGGATCCCTTCTTCGATCTTCTCCTCCACGAGCGTCGCACCGATCTCGCGGGCCAGATCGTCTCCCACCTCATCCTTGAGCCTGGTCTCGGCGATCGTGGAGAGGCGTTGCTCGTCGTCCGTGGTCAACGTTCCGTCCTCCAACCCGCGGATCAACCGGCTGGCGCTCAGCCTCTCTTCGGGATCGTCGAGCAGAGACAGCCCGATGATCGCCATGACGAGTGTCTCGTCTTCGGGGTGGTCGAGCGCATAGCCATAACAGCCGGCCACGCGATGGACGGTCCGCAGGGCCAGCATGATCTCGGCGGGCAGTTCGAGGAGTTCGGTCACCTCTCCACCTACGTTGGCGAGCAGGCTTTCCGACGTGATGATCTCCCGGCTGATGTCCGCCACCTTCTTGACGAGTCCGTCGCACCGTTCCAGCGGGCCGTCGTAGAATTCCTTGACATGATCGATGCCCAGGGCACGCTGGACCATATCGCGACCGTGCTCCCAGTCGGCCGCCTGGTGGACTCGCGCAAACATGGTCCGCGCCTTGTCCGCCGGTACTAGCTTCTCAAACACGTGGGCCAGCGGCCACTTCAGCGTCTCGACAGTCCGTCTGAGCAGGCCGGGCTTCCGAGCCTTCCAGGCGGCGATCAACGCGACTTGCTGCGCCTCGTAGGTTGTCAATGATGATTGTTCCATGATCTCAACTGTGCGGCCGAACGCCGCGGCGAGAGGCACTGGGTCGGATTTCGTGTGGCTATGTGCCCCGTTTCAGATTTCACCCTCGGTGGGTCGAGCGCAGCGAAGCCCACACCAAACGGGTTCGATCCGTTCAAGAGCGGTGCCGAAGGCTTTTGCTTGGCCGGCCGCTGGGTCGGGTCGTAGCGCCCCGGCGATCCTCTCGTAGAACATGATGCCAAAGTTGCAGAGCTTCTGCCAGGCGTAGGGGGTCAGGGCCACAGGAGCTCGTACCCGGCGTGAGCTTCAGACGCGACCGGACCGGGAGCGGCTCAGGGTTCGGGCCATGAGCGTCGCCTGGGACCCGTTGCGCTCTTCCTCCGTCGCATCCGGAGCGGGCCTGCGCTGGACGTAAGTCCCGTCCGGTTGCATGTCCCAGGCTTGACGTTGATCGCGGAGACCGACCTCGAGGATCTCCCAGAGTCGTTCCTTCAAGGCGCGAAGCTCGACGGGAGTGATAGCCTCGACCCGGCCCGAGAGGTTGCGCTGCATCCAGTCGGCCGAACCGATGAAAAACTCGCCGTCGAGCGGGTCTTCCGCACCGCTGGCGAAGTGGAAGATCCGCGCGTGCTCGAGGAACCGTCCGATGATCGAGATGATCCGGATATTCTCGGTGTAACCCGGGACTCCGGGGCGGAGACAGCAGAAGCCGCGGACGATCAAGTCAATGGGCACTCCCGCGTGTGAAGCCGCGCAGAGGGCATCGCAGATCGCAGGATCCTCGAGCTGGTTCATCTTGGCGATGATCCGCGCGGGGCGTCCGGCCTGGTGATGAGCGATCTCCCGTTCGATCATTTCGAGGAATCGGGCCCGCATGGCCATGGGTGAGATCAGCAATTTCTCGTAGTCGCGCTTGAGGGAGTAACCGGTCAGGAAATTGAACAGGTCAACGAGGTCTCCGGTCAGGACCGGATTGCAGGTGAAAAGACCAAGGTCGATGTACAGGCGGGCTGTGCGGACGTGATAATTCCCCGTGCCTATGTGGGCATAGCACCGCACTCCGTCGGCCTCCTGGCGGACCACCAGGGCTGTCTTCGTGTGCGTCTTCAGGCCGATGACACCGTAGACGACATGGGCGCCGACACGCTCCAGCTCCGCGGCCCAGTGCAGGTTGCGCGCCTCGTCGAAGCGGGCGCGAACCTCGATGAGGCAGACGACCTGTTTCCCCGACTCGGCCGCGCGGACGAGCGACCGCACAAACGGAGTGTCGTCGCCCACGCGATACACCGTCATCTTGATCGACCGCACCAGGGAATCGTCGGCCGCAGTGCGGATGAACCGCTCCACGCTCGAGTCGAAGCTCTCGTAAGGATGGTGGACCAGGATGTCGCCAGCCCGGATCGCCGCGAAGATGTCCGACTCCGGGTCGGGCAACATCAAGGGCTCCACGGGATCCCATGGCACATCCCTGAGCGCGGCCCGCGGCAGCGAGGCGACGCTCATCAAACCCGTGTAGTCGAGCTCGCCCGGCAGCTCGTACACGTCTTCTTCTGTGAGCTCGAACTTGGCGACCAGCAGCTCGCGAACCCAGGGGTCTGGTTGTGCCTGGAGCTCGAGCCGGACGACAGGCTCGTACCGCCGCTGCTTCAGCTCCTTGGCCACCTGCTGGCGCAGGTCGCTGGCGTCTTCGTTCAACTCGACCTCGGCGTCGCGGGTCACCCGGAAGAGCGTGGTATCAACAATCTCCATGCCGGGAAAGACCGCGTCCAGGTTGTGCTCGAGGATGTCGTGGAGACGGACGAACACATCAGTCTGGTCCTGAGCCTTGGTCCGCAGAGCAACCCACGACGGCAGCAGGTTGGGCACCTTGATCCGCGCGAAACCGCGCGCGCCGGTCTCGGGATTGCGGAGAGTCACCCCCAGAGAGGTCGAGAGATTGGAGAGAAACGGGAACGGGTGCGCTGGATCGAACGCCAGGGGGATGAGCACGGCGAGGACATTTGCCAGGAAATACGCTCTTCCCTCTGTGCGTTGCTCTGCCGTCAGCTCGTCCCAATCGGCCAGCCAGACGCCGTGCCCCCTCAGCTCGATCACCAGGGCGGAGAATGTCTCGCCTTGCTCCCGGAGCATGCCGAGCACCCGCGCGCGAATGTCCCGCAGCAACTCCTCCGCCCCAGCCCCCGCGTTCTCTGTAAGTCCTTTGAGAAGCTCGATCCGCTTCATGAAGAACTCATCGAGGTTCGATGAGAAGATCGCCAGGAACTTGAGGCGCTCGAGCAGGGGCGTGCGCTCGTCCTGGGCCTCGTGAAGGACCCGGCGATTGAACTCGAGCCAGCTCAGATCCCGATCCTGGGAGACGACTTCCGCGCCCGTCGTCGCGGCAACGGTCTCCGCTCGAGGCTCTTGCGCCATGTTGATCTGCCTCCGAGCTCTCGCAAGCGAGGAGCGTGTTCTCGAAAAAAGCGGCGATTCTTCAAGGTCGTCCAGGGCCAGACGATCCAGCGGACACGTCAGACGCCCCGAAGGTCAGGGAACCGGGCAGGGTTTGGCGTCCCAGATCTCCCGGGCATACTCGCTGATCGTGCGATCGCTGGAGAACCGGCCGCTGCCGGCGACATTGACGATTGCCCTGGCAGTCCATCCCGCGGGATCCTGGCGGTAGAGCGCGCCGATGCGCTCCTGGGCCTGAACGTAGCTGCGCAGATCGGCCAGGTGCATGTAGTGATCTCCATGCGCCAGGAGCGATTGGCGAATCGGTTCGTAGAGGCCCGCTTCACCGGAGTTGATGTGGTCGCTGAAGAGCAGGTCGATGGCGGCGCGGGTCTCCGGCTCGTGATCGTAGTGCCAGTAAGGGCTGTACCAGGGGCTGCTGGAGGCGACTTGATCGGCAGTGAGGCCGAAGAGGAAAATGTTTTCCTCACCGACCTCTTCCGCGATCTCGATCGTCGCGCCGTCGCGCGTGCCCACCGTGAGCGCACCGTTCATCATGAATTTCATGTTGCTGGTGCCGCTGGCCTCGTATCCGGCGGTCGAGATCTGCTCCGATACCTCGCTGGCCGGAATCAGGCGCTCGGCCAGGCTGACCCCGTAATTGGGCAGGAAGACGACTTTCAGCCGCCCCCGGACGAGCGGGTCGCCTGCGATGGCCCTGGCCACATCGTTGATCAGCTTGATGATCAGCTTGGCCAGGCGATAGGCGGGCGCGGCCTTGCCGGCGAAGAAGAACGTACGCGGCGGCGGGTCGAAACCCGGGTCGGACCTGAGCCGATGGTACAGGACCGTGATGTGCAAAACGTTGAGCAACTGCCGCTTGTATTCGTGAATGCGCTTGATCTGGCTGTCAAAGATCGACGCTTCGTCCAGGTCGATGTTCAGCTCGCGCTTGGTCCACGCCGCGAACCGAGCCTTGGCGGCTTGCTTGGCCTGTCGAAAGCGGTCGCGAAAGCCTGTATCGCCAGCGAGGTCGCGGAGCGCGCCAAGCCGGTTCAGGTCCGTAACCCAGCTCTCGCCGACCGCCTCGGTGAGCAAAGCGGCCAGGTCGGGATTGGCCATCAGCAGCCAGCGCCGCGGGGTCACGCCATTGGTCTTGTTGTTGAAGCGGGCCGGGAACATCCGGGCAAAATCGGCCACGGTGTGCTCGCGCAGCAGGCGGCTGTGAATCTGGGCCACGCCGTTGGTGCTGTGCGTGCCCACAATCGCCAGGTTGGCCATGCGCACCTCGCGCACCGGCGTCTCCTCGATCAGGCTCATGCGCCGCACGCGATCCTCATCGCCGGGATACCGCGTCCGGACGTCGTGCAGGAAGCGGGCGTTGATCTCGCAGATGATTTCGAGGTGCCGAGGGATGAATAGCTCGAACAGCTCGACCGGCCACTTCTCGAGGGCCTCGGGAAGCAGGGTGTGGTTGGTGTAGGCGAGGGTGTCCACGGTCAGCTTCCAGGCTTCGTCCCAGCCGAGCCGCGCCTCATCAACGAGGATTCGCATCAACTCGGCGACAGCCATCGCCGGGTGCGTGTCATTGAGCTGGATCGCCACTTTGCTGGGCAGTTCCTGCCAGCCGTTGCCGCGCTGCCGGAACCGGCGAATGATATCGCCCAGCGAGCAGGCGACCAGGAAGTACTCCTGCAAGAACCTCAGCGATCGGCCCCGCGGCGTCGAGTCGTCCGGATAGAGCACTCTGGTCAGCGACTCGGCGACGGTCTTGTCGAGCACCGCGCCAAAGAACTCGCCGCCGGAGAATTCGCCGAAATCAAAGAAGTCGGGCGACGACGCGGCCCAGAGCCGCAGGGTGTTGATCGTCTTGCCGCCGTAGCCGACGACCGGACGATCGTACGGCACACCCAGCAAGTGAATGGGCTGGCGCGGGATCTGGCGGATCATCCCGCCTTCGAGCCGGAACGAGCAGTTGAGCGGCACGTCTAGCGTCTCGGTCATCCGTGCAACTTCCCAGGGATCGGGATGGAGCAGCCAGTTGTCGGGCTGCTCGACCTGGTAGCCGTTGCGGATCTCCTGCCGGAACATGCCGTACTCGTAGCGCAGCCCGTAGCCGATCGCCGGGATCTCGAGCGTTGCCAGCGAGTCCAGGAAACAGGCAGCCAGCCGGCCAAGGCCGCCGTTGCCCAGCCCGGCGTCGGGCTCGGCCTCCTGAAGCTGGTGCCAATCCTGGTGAGGATCCGAGCGCAAGTCCTCGTCAACGAACGACTGGACCTCCATGTTGGTGACCGTGCTCAGCAGGCTGCGGCCAATCAGAAACTCCATCGACAGGTAATAGACCTGCTTGGGGTTCGCGCGGTCGTGGATTGACTGCGTGAGCAGCCAGCGCTGGGTCAAGAGGTCGCGGAGCGAGCGGGCCATCGCCTCGAAGCGCTGCCGCTGGTCCGCCTGCTCCGTTGTGACGACGTGGTCGAAGACCAGGTGGCGATCGTAATAGTCACGATCGGCGAACCGGAATTCCGCTTCGTACTGCTTCAGACTTTCCTCGGTCGTCAGGCTGGCCACGTGCTCTGTCCCCTCCGGGCAAGGGTTCGCGACTGTCAACGCCTTGAAGCGCCTATCATCGACCGCCGCCGCGAGGCTTGCAAGGTCGCTCTCGATTCGCGCGACCTCTTAACTGAACTCACCGCTGACGTACTCCTTGGTCAACGTTTCACGCGGGTTGTCGAAAACTCCGGCCGTCTCGCCGTACTCCACGAGAAAACCGGTGCGGCCATTGCTGGTATCAACATAATAGAACGCCGTCATGTCGGCGACCCGCCGGGCCTGGTCCATGTTGTGGGTGACGATGACGATCGTGAACCGCTGCTTGAGCTCTTGCATCAGGTCCTCGATCTTGCCGGTGGCGATCGGATCGAGGGCCGAGCACGGTTCGTCCATCAGAAGAACCTCGGGCTCGGCGGCGATCGCCCGCGCGATGCACAGGCGTTGCTGCTGGCCGCCGGAGAGCGACAGACCGCTTTGCATGAGATTATCCTTGACCTCGTCCCAGAGGGCCGCGCTCCGCAGGGCTTGCTCGACCCGGGCGGGGATGTCGCCGGGGTAACGGTTCAGCCTGAGGCCGAACGCGACGTTGTTGAAGATGCTCATGGCGAACGGGTTGGGCATCTGGAACACCATGCCGATGTTCCTGCGCACGGCAACCGGATCGACCTCATCGTCGTAGATGTCCAGGCCATAGAGGAGCACTTGTCCCTCGAAGCGGAACCCGCGCACCAGGTCGTTCATCCGGTTCAGGCAACGCAGCGCCGTGCTCTTGCCGCACCCGGAAGGACCGATGAAGGCGGTAATGGTCCCCTGACTCATGGGAATCTGGACATCCCGAAGCGCCAGGAAGCTGCCATAGTAAGCGTTGTCGATCCGGCAATCGATGACGAGGCCGTTGACCGACTGGGATGCCGGACCGTTCGAAGGTCGATCGTTCGGGTCGCTGGACATGATGTACGGTTCCTTACTTCTCTGCTTGCGGGGTAGACCTTCAGCGGAGCTCTTCCGACCGGTCTGAGACCACTTGTGCGAGGATGTTGGCGGCCAGGACCAGCACGACCAAAACGAGCGCCGCCAGCCAGGCCATCCCGATCTGATTGGGGTAGGGCACGCCGGCAAAGTTGTAGATCAAGACCGCGAGGGAAGCCGTCGGCTCCATGAACGGCGCGTGCGGCCAGTAGTCGAAGAAGAGGGCCGTGAAGAGGAGCGGCGCAGTCTCGCCGGCGGCCCGTGCCACGGCCAACATCACCCCGGTCAGGATGCCGGGGAGGGCCGTGGGCAGGACGACCTTCCAGACCATCTGAGTGCGTGTCGTCCCCATGGCCATGGACGCCTCGCGCATTTTCTGGGGCACGCCGCGAATCGCGTCGGCGGCGGTCAACATCACGATCGGTAACATCAAGATCGACAGCGCGAAGCCACCCGCCCAGGCCGAAAAGTTTCCGGTGACCAGCACCACGACGATGTAGGCGAACACGCCGGCCAGGATCGACGGCATGCCCGTGAGCACCTTGGCGGCAAACTTCGCGACTGTGGCGGTACGGCTCTCGGAAGCGAATTCGCCCACGAAGACCGCCGCCAGCACCCCGAGCGGCACCGCGATCACCGAGGCGATCACGACCATCAAAACGGTTCCCACCAGGGCGTTACCCAGCCCCCCTCCAGGCATCCCCGCGGCCGGGGGGAGTTCCCAGAACACCGAGGGCCGCAACGTGGTGATGCCCCGAATGACCACCATGAAGAGCACGGAGACCAAGGGAACAAGCGCCAGGGCCGACATCGTCAGGGCCAGCACGGTCATGCCGCCGCTGAACAGCGTATGCCAGGACTTCAAGGACCTCCGGAGATTCAGGCGTGTGACCGGTCGCTGGCCGGGTTCCGGGATAGGAACGGTGACCGGGCCCGACGAACTCATTTTTGGAGCCCTCCCAGGGCCGCGGACGCCCGATTCAGCATGAATTCACCGATGATATTGATCACCAGGGTGATCGCCAGGAGCACTACCGCCGCATACATGAGCGCCCCGATCTCGACCTGGTTGGCCTCGGCGAAATGATTGGCCAGCAGGGCCGCCAGGGTCGTGCCGGGTGAAAACAGGGACCAGTTGAAGACCTCGGCGTTGCCGATCAGCATGGCCACGGCCATCGTTTCCCCGACGGCCCGGCCGAACCCGAGGATGATCGCCCCGAAGATCCCCGGCGCCGCGGTGGGGAGAACGACCAGGAGGATGGTCTGCCAGCGGGTTGCCCCCATCCCATAGGCGGCTTCGCGCAACCGGTTGGGGACGGCCACCATCGCATCCCGGGAGATCGCCGAGATCGTCGGCAGAATCATGATCGCCAGGACCAGCGCCGTCGGGAGCAATCCCGGGCCGCTCAGCCTGGTGCTGAAGATCGGGACCCACCCCAAAACGTCGTGGACCCAGTTGGCGATCGGGCGTAAGAGGGGGATCACCACGAAGAGCCCCCAGAGGCCGAAGACCACGCTGGGGATCGCCGCCAGCAACTGAACCACGTTCCTGACCACCCACTCCCACTTCGGGGGTAGAAAGTCCTGGCTCAGCACGATCGCGACCGCCAGCCCGAACAACGTGCCCAGAACCAACCCCAGGAACGCGCTGTAGAGAGTGCCGGCGATCTGCGGACCGATCCCGAAGTTGTCCCGGGTGGGGTCCCAGGTTGTCCGAACCACGAATCCCGGACCGTACTTTTGGACCGCTGGCCAGGCCGTGGCCCCGATCCGGATCACAACCACGACGATCAGGAGCACGACCAGCCAGGCGACCACGCGCGTCAGCGCGCGAAACCCCCGGTCGGTGTAAACCTCGAATGCGGTCGGATTTCGACTGAGTGGATCAGGCATGCTCGCTTCCATCCATAGTCGTTGACGCGGCCCCGACATGCGGGAACGGGCCGGGGGCCGCCCCGTTGGTGTCGAATTACTGTCGCGACTGTCGAGGCGATTCGGCAGTCCTCCAGGCGGTTTTGGCTGGGGGGGTGCTCTGGACCTCGATGGTCTCGATCGCCCCGCGCACGCGCCTCGCAACCGACTCGGGGAGCGGCACATACCCAAGATCACGGCTGTACGTCTGTCCCTCCGAGATACCGTACAGGAGGACCTTCTTGAGGGTCGCGCCGATCTTCGGGTCGTCATAGACCTTGCGGCAGAGTATCCAGGTGTAGCTCACGATCGGGTAAGAATCAGGCCCGGGGGGATCGGGCACCCAGGCCACCAGGTTTTCCGGCATCACCGCAGTCGCCAGCGCGGCCCGCGCGGTCTCGATCGACGGTGGCACGAATTTCCCTTCTTTGTTCTCGAGAATGGCCGTGGGAGTCTTGGAGAAAACCGTGTAACCGAACTCGAGGTAGCCGATCGCGCCGGGGGTCTGGTCGATCGTGAACGCGACCCCCGGGTTCCCCTTGGCACCGATGCCTGTGGGCCAGCTCACCGCCTTGCCGACCCCGGGACCGGACTTCCACTCGGGACTGATCTCACTGAGGTGCTTGGTCAAGACGTAGGTCGTCCCACTACCGTCGGACCGGCGTACCACCGTGATCGGCAGGTCCGGCAGCGTGACGTCCGGGTTCGCCCGGGCGATGGCCGGGTCGTTCCACTTGGCGATTTTTCCCAGAAAAATCCTGGGGTAGACCGCGCGGAGCAACCGGATCGGTTGCGAGACTCCGGGAAGATTGTAAGCCAGGACGACGCAGCCGGAGGTCATCGGCAGAAGCACCACCCCCCACTTGGGCACCTGCTTGATTTCCTCGGACGACATCGCCGAATCGCTCGCCCCGAAATCAACCAGCCCCGCCGTGAACTGCCGGATCCCCGCCCCGCTTCCGAGCCCCTGATAGCTCACACGCACGGATGGCTCGATGTTGTAGTACTCGCGGAACCATCGTTTGTAGAGCGGTTCGGGGAAAGTCGCGCCAGCTCCCTGCAGAGTGACCAAATCCGATGAACCGCACCCTGTCCAGAACAGACACGAAAAAGCAAACCACATCAGGGGATGCCGGTATCTCACAACCATTGGTTTGCTCTCTTCTTTGTCTTACATGGTAAAGATGGCAACCCCTCGAAAAGTTGAGCTAAGCTCCAAATTTACCCCACACAAGGCCCAACCAACAAGTGTACGTAATGAGAAGATTTGATGAATAAGCCCCCGTGATGGCAAGGTCGGGCCCGGGCTCCGGCAGCATTGTTTTGCTCAACCTTATAAGACTACTCCGTTAAATTTTCGGGACAAATGACGCAAGTTCTTTTGTGCAAAGTACCTTAGACATCCAAGAAATGGATGCATCAAATTCGATTGATGCTTCAGGTCCTTGGTTTGCAGGCACTTACGTCAATGGCCTCCTAAATTTAACGGAGGTAGTATCAGGCCGGCTTGGGGAAAGATGATCTTCCCTTCGGCATGGCAATCTTCTCGGCTGGCTGCACGGAGATCACAGCGTTCTCCTGCCGCACTTCAACGCTCGGCGGCCCCAAAAGCGCGGAGGCAGCCGCCGGACCGCCTTCCTACGGGTGGCAACGGCCGCGCTCACAGGCCGGCACTTCTGCGGGAACGCACTTGATGGCATTCTCTTCCCTGGTTTGGATCTTCTTGATGAGGTAGCGACGAGTATGGGGGTGCCCGCAGTGGCCTGAGTCACATCCGAGGTGGCCGAATAAGCCCGTGCAATAAGGCAGACACAGAGGCTCACTGCCGGAGGTGTAAACCACCTTGGTGGTCTTTTTCACATAGTGTTCGGGAACACAGGTAGTCTTGGTTGGAGCGCAGGTGGCGCCGTGGGGTCCGGCCAGCAGTGCAGGGGTGCCAGCGGGGACCCCACCGAGGCCACCTGGGAAAGGCGTAGGAGTTTGCCCCAGGAGAGGGTTCGCTCCCAGCAAGGCGACTCCGATCAATCCGAAGAGATACTTCTTCATCTTGGCTATCTCCTATGGGAATCATGCCCAGTAAAGTTCCTGGAGGGAGGGCGTAGCGAATCTCACCTTGCTGCGGCCCGGCGTGCTCCTCGGTCGGACCGAAAGATCATCCGCCGGGCCAAGGACTTTGGACCCTTTACGCCCGATCATCAAAACTGGA
>JBAUOX010000466.1:0-1555 GCA_049579985.1 Isosphaeraceae bacterium
GCCACGATATTGCCGTCCTTCAATAAACCGCCCAGTTATTTCCAATTTTGTCTCAAGTTTCCTCGAATGCGATCCGAAACCCCTCCGAATTCCCGGAAACTGCTTGGGTTATGTGGGTTAATTGCGATCCGAAAACTGGGAGCGTCAGGTGATCCGTAA
The DNA here is from genome assembly GCA_049579985.1 of Isosphaeraceae bacterium. Classification (GTDB taxonomy): domain Bacteria; phylum Planctomycetota; class Planctomycetia; order Isosphaerales; family Isosphaeraceae; genus Aquisphaera. The sequence goes on from JBAUOX010000466.1 coordinate 160, forward strand.
TTCCGGGATACCGGCCTCTGGCATCCGCAGCCAGTGCGCGGCCAGAAAGAAAAAGCAGCGTGCGAGAAGCCTCCAGGCAATGTGCGGGCCGGCGCCGGCCTGGTTGCGGCGCGCTCAGACGAATTTCTTGATCAAGTTGTTCACCTGGGTGGGGAAGACGGTCAGGGTGTGCAGCAGGCTGCTCTGCTTCGGCGGCGGTCTCTTGAAGAGGCGCTTGCCTCCCGATGCCTCCTTCACGATGATCGGTTTTCGTGCTTTCGCGGGTACGACGGGTGCCCTCAGTGGCAAGAGTTGCGCCGGGTACGGCAAGTTGGGCACGTAGCTCGAGCCATCGGTTCCCAGGAGCCTCAGGTTCACCGGTCCCGATTCCGCGGTGTTATTGTTCTTGAATGTCTCGTTGATGACGTTTTCCGGGTCGACGATCACAGCGATCCGACCGACGCCCAGACCGCTGAGAGTCACGTCCGCGGGCAAACGCAACGGCAGGGTGTCCGTCTGGCTGACGACCGTGGTTGCCCCGGGTGCCAGACCCGCGACCATGGAGTCTCCCAGGAAGATTCCGTGGGTGATGTCGCCGCTGGCTCCAACCAGCACGAAGCGAACGCGGAACGGTCCGGGATTGGCGTCGCCGAGGTTCTGGACCACGGCCTGCGTCGAAAAACTCTGGCCCCAGTACAAGGTCGACGCCGAGGTCGTCACCGCCCCGGCCGCGAGGTCGGAGAGAGGGCCGAGCGGCGGTGGCGTGGTTCCCGGCGGAACCGTGATGTTCACTGTCTCCACATCGACTCCCTGCACGCCGCTGGAAACGTGGGGATAAACCGGGTTGGTAAGGTAATCGGCGTCCGGTAGTACCGACAAGGTGAACTGGCTGTAGTTGGTAAGCAGCTCCGGAGGAGTCACCGGCAAGTTGATGGTCTGCTCGACGTTGACCATCGACCAGGCCGGTATCGGCGGAACGGAAATATTGCCGATGGTGACGTCCGACCCACCAGTGCCTGGCACGATCCCCGATGGAGTCAGCACGACCGCTTCCCGCGTCGCGGGGGCGGCACCATAAGCTTCGTTACTGATCTGGGCGGTCACGGTGACCGACCCGCCCCATTCGAGTGCCGAGGAATAGAGCCCGATCGCGGTATTGACGAGATGGGCCGGTTGCGGGGGAGTGATCTGGACGCCGGCCTCGTCGTAACCAGGTCCCAGGCCCGATTGGTTGCGGTCGTTGCTCTCGGCAACCACGTGCTGGGGATCGATCTTCATATTGATGTGAACGATTCCGTTGGGGCTCATCCCCGGCACGGGCGAGGAGGGAAGCTTGACTGTTGTGGTGAACGGCGCCGACTGCCCGGGCGAGAGGCCGGCGGGGATGGTCACCTCACCGAGCAACACGGAATAGGGG
>JBAUOX010000467.1:0-10487 GCA_049579985.1 Isosphaeraceae bacterium
GCCTGGCTGACCTTCAGGTCGAACGTGCACGAAGGGGAGAGCGGCAGGCCCTTGAATCGGGCGAACTCGGCCAGCTCGCGGGCGAAGCGGGGGAACCAGTCGTCCCCCTCGGCCGAACCGCCCAGCCCCCCCTGCGCCAGCGACCAGAAGCGGGAACGCAAGTGCTCGGTGATCGCAAAGAGGCAGAGATCCTGACGCGGGAACTCGTGCTGGAGCCGATGCGGTCCCGCGACGAGCACGGCCAGCTCCGCGTCGGTGGCCGGTCGCCAGTCGGGATTGGGGAAGAACCGGCCATCGTCCTCCCGCACGCCCGAGTTGATCCGGAGACGCTGCGACCAGGCCCACGCCGGCTCGATCGAGAACCGGGGAGCCGTCGCGATCCGGCAACCGTCTTCGAGTGGCACCGGCGAATCTCCCGGGAACGTCGTTATCCTCGCGATTCCAGCAACACCGGCACGGCCGGCACGCACGCAGGCGCAGGCGGGGGCGGCGGCACGCGGCCTTGCTCCACCTTGTCGAGGACCACTTCGAGCAAGGCCTGCCGATTCAGGCGGCAGAACAGGGTCTCGGTCGAGACAAAGGTCCCGTTCTCGAAATACTTGTTGACCGGCGCCCCCCCTCCACACAGGGCGAAATAGGAACATTCTTGGCGACAGCGTTTGACGCCCGCGTCGATGTCGGCCTGGATCGCCCGGAATTTGGGGGCCTCCAGCACGGACGCAAAATCGTCCTCGGCCACCCGACCCAGCACGAAGTCGCCGTAATGCGCGCTGGGCAGGCCGAGCAGCTCGGGCGAGAATGAGCTGAAACGGCCGTGGCAATCGACGCTGATGATCGCCAGCGGGGTGATCTCCTGGGTCCGGGGCGGGTCGCCGGGGAGGCCCGGGTCCCCGGCCGAGAAGATGGCGGCCAGGGTCGAGTCGAACTCGCGGACCCGGAGCGGCCAGCCGTCGGCAGCCGCCAGATCGTAGAACCGCGCGAGGAACCGCGCGTACAGGTCCTTGACGTCGTCGGACTGGAGCGACGAGCTGCGGTGCGGCCCTTCGATCTCCTCAATGTTGAAGCCGACCTCCCGGACCTCGTGGCGGACGAAGAAGTCGTACATCTCGTCGGGGAAGTCGAGCGACGGGCGGGTGAGCACGGCGATGACGTGGAACGGGACGGCGTTCTCTCGCAGCCGCCGGACCCCCTCCATGACCCGGCGGTGCGTCCCCAAGCCCTCGCGGGTTTTGCGGAACGCGTCGTGGAGGAAGGCCGGCCCGTCGAGGCTGACGCCGATCCGCACGGGGTTCGCCTTGATGAAGTCGCACCACGCCTGCGTGATCAGCGTGCCATTGGTCTGGAAGGAATGGTCGACGGGCAAGCAGCCCGCGTTGTGCGCGTCGACGATCGCCAGGGCACGCTCGTAGAACGCGACCGGCAGGACAAGGGGTTCCCCGGCATGCCAGACGACGGTGAAGCGATGCTGCACAAGGCCGCTGGTAAAGACGCGCTCGAAGACGGCGTCCAGCACCTCGGGCGCCATCCGCTCCTTGGACTGCCGGGTCGGCAAGTAGCAGTAGGAGCAGTCGATGTTGCAGAACGGTGTCGGCTGGATGACCAAGAGGTCGAGCGGCCCGACCCGCTCGGGCCGGCCCATTCTGAGTTCGGACATCGGGCCACCTCGGAGCGGTTCGGTGCGGACCTCGACCTCCATTCCGGACATCCCCGGCGGCGAGCCGGGGCGGAAAACCTCAGTAGCCCCAGTTGCGCCAGTTGTGCCAGTTGTGCCAGCCGTTGTTCCAGCCGTTGCGCCAGTTGTGCCAGTTCGGCCACGCGGCCAACTGGAAGGCGGCGGCGGAGGTGCCGGTAACGGACTCAGCCGTCTGGACCTGCTTGCGAATCTCCGCGATCCGCTCACCGATCGATGGCCGGCTGACCGCCGTGGTCGAACGGCTTGGCGAGGCCTGGGCGGGGTGGACGGCGAGTGTCGCGGAGGCGACGACGATGCTCCCGACACCCGCCTTGACAAGTTCGTGGAGATGGCTGAGGAGCTGCCCGCGATCGGAAGGCGCATGCGAGTCCATGGTGTGTCCCCTGGATTGGTGGGCCGGGCTCTGATCGACTTCGATTAACAAAGCTAGAGGCAAGCGAATGCAATGTCAAGAGGGCCGTTTTGCTCCGGATTTCTCTCATTTTCGCCTGGCTCCTTAACAAATCATCACAGTATCGCGAAATCGTACACAGGTCGTTGACTCGGAAGTGGGTGCGAATTACAATCCTCCGGGTTTCCGAAGACGAGCTGCCGAAAGATTGAGCCCCGTTTCTTCCTGGAGCACGCTCATGCTACGCGTCTCACATTGGTTCGTGGCGCTGGCCGCGGTCGCTGGCCTGCTGCAAATCGCGGCCTGGGCGGCCGACGATAAGCAGATGGTCAATAACCCGCCGTACACGCACTGGTCGGCTTTCAAGCCGGGCACAACAGTTACTCAGCGAGAGAGGGTCCTCTTCGCCAAGGGATCGGACGAGGCCGACTACTACGCCGGCGCACGCGTCAACGACTCGACCTACAAGCTGCTCGAGGTGATGCCGAAACACGTCGTCGTGCAGATGACGATTTTCGAGCATGGCCCTGGCAGCGTGACCGAGCACGCCCCGGTGAAGATCACCTTCCCCGCCACGGCCGAGAAGGCGCAAGTCTTGGGCGGCCGGGAGGAGATCGAGAAGTTCACGGAGGGCGAGGAGGAGGTCAAGGTTATCGACAAGACGGTCAAGGCCCACTTCGTCGATATCGTGGATATTGACGGCGACGAAACGGTCGAGCGCAAGATCTGGGAATCGAACGAGATCCCGGGCGGCATTGTCAAGGAGGTCAAGAAGACCAAGAAGGGGAAGAAGGTCGTCGCGGAGACGATCATCCAAGTGCTGGGGTTCCATGTCGAGAAGTAACGACCCCAGGCTCAAGCCCACGGGTTTCTTCGCCGGGGCCCCCACTTGTCAAAGGTGCGGGAACCGTTTCTTGATCGGCCTGGATATGACGCTTTGTCCCCGCGAGCGGCCCAAGCAGGAACGTAATCGGTTCCCGACACGAATGGCACTCGGTTAAGCTTAACACACTGGGCTTTAAGGTGTTACGGAGGAAAACACCGGCACATCAACTAATAATTAATAACATGATCTCTATTTCACCGGACCCCAAACCCCGTGTTTCTGAGGCCTATTCGATATTTTATATACATACATCTGGTGATCTGCATTGAAGAAGAGTAACTCGTTAAGCCATAAGACGTTACTCCTAATCCGAGTGCCATTCGTATCTGACACCTTTTCCGTGAGTTCACGGTCATCCCGCCGGAGTTATTACCTCCGCCAGGTTGGAGGTGGTTACGTCGGGCCGGGCCTACGGGGATACCCGGTGCCCCAGGACGATCAGTCGGCACCTCCAGCAATCTGGAGGATGCGTTGGCGATTTACAGGGGCGAACACTAAACGATTCGATGGCGGTCCGCCGCTAAGCCCCGCCAACTGCGTCAGGACAGATCCTCGAAGTCATTATGGACGCAAGTCCGGGCTTTTTCCGCAGGGTGTCTGGCTTCTTCCTCCTGGAGGGGCTGGCAGTGCAGGACCACCGAGGGTCCGTCATGGTGGACTTCCCTTACCTCGAACTGTTCTATGGCGTGGGGCGTGGTGGGCACCGCCACCATCAACCGCCTGTAATCGCCGGGGTGATGGGTGTGAGCGTCCTGCAACAGTTGTATAAGATCCGTCAGCATAGTGGACATCCTGGTACTCCTCTCGTGTCGTCTCTTCGTAGGCGTCTCTGGACTGAGTCGATCAGTCCCGCCAGAAGGAACCTTAGTGCTCCTGGGGACCAAATCAAGTGAAATTCGAGTAAAGAAGCGGACAATCATCCCCTAAGTCTCAGCGATAGTGAGGGCGTTGATAGCCTCCCGGTCCAGGTCAATCGCCGACTGCGGCAGGACCTAAACATCGACAATCCCGGTGTTTTCGACTTTCTTCTACACTGAATGCATTTATGATCTAATTCAATAATTGTTATTGATCGGCTTAGTCGGTGAGAATCCAAAATAACACCGTGAATTGTGAAGCCCGAAAGGGTCATCTTGGGGATGAGACCTCACCCATCTTGCCCACGTCCCCTTTTCTTGTTCCGTTCGCCCTCGTGAGCCGAGCTGCTATGGGAGAGGGTGTCGGCTGCCAACCGCACGATGGACCGAGACCACCATCGGTTCGAGAGTCACCCCTCCCCGTCTCGATCCAGATGCCCGACGGCCTACGCGAAGAACTCTCAAAGGACGTGTTCCCTCTGGCCTCTTTGGTGCTTCACTCGGCTCGCAAGCTGCCGAGATGAAGGATGCCCACAGCGCTGCCGATAAACCGATCGTTCAACGGCTTTGAGAAGGGGGGTTTCAGACTTGGTTTTTGGTTTTCGCGGCTTCGCGGGGTCGGGCCGGTTTCCGGTTTTCGCGACATGCCCTGTGGTAATATTGGCCCATGGCCAGACCATTGCGGATCAAGGCGAAAAGAAGGACGGGCATTCCGAGTTTCATTCCTCGCGGAGGACGTCTTCCACCGCTTCATCGCCGTGGCCCCATCGAAGATTCACTCCGGGCTCTTGCAACCAAGACCCGAATCGGGCGGCATGTTGAAGCCTGGTGGCCCAGGCCCCAGGCCAGAAAGGAGCATTCTTCCGCGACTCTTCCAAGCCCCGGCGGGTTGACACCAAACCTCTGACGACTGCCGCTCCCTTGCCCGTGTGGGGCACGAGGCAGGGGATCTGATTGTCCCATCGCGGCGACCTGGGGCTGGCGCCTCCAGGCTGGTTCGGGCACGGTCTCCTGACCCGCCCGTCCTCTTAGACCGCCGTCTCTGACCGTTGGCGCGTCACCTGGAGACCTACGGTCGGTCGAACGGCGGGGTCGGGAGACCACTGCCGAACGAAGTCGGGAGACCACTGCCGAACGAAGTCGGGAGACCCTCGCCGAACGAAGTCGGGAGACCACTGCCGAACGAAGTCGGGAGACCACTGCCGAACGAAACAAATCCGCAACGAAAAAAGCAGTCGGGATCAGGGGGCGGTCAAGACCAACTTTGCAGTATGCCACCCGACCGCTTGCACCTGCCCGCGATCTCAGGCTACCCTGGACACTTCGCGTTGCGGATCAGAATCGAGAACCCATCAAACCATCCATCGGGAACGACAGCCATGGCAGAGACACGTAAAGGCGAAGTGACGTTCAAGGGCAATCCGATCGAGCTCGTTGGTCCCAAGCTGAAACCCGGCGACCCCGCTCCGGACTTCATCTGCGTCGGAGCCGGACTCTCGCTGGTCAAGCTGGCCGACACCGCCGGTAAGGCCCGCCTGTTCAATGTGGTTCCATCGCTCGACACTCCCGTCTGCAACAAGCAGACCAAGCGATTTGCCGAGGAGCTCACGGCCCTGGGCGATAAGGTCGCCGCCTACACCGTCAGCCTCGACATGCCGTTCGCCCAGGCAAGGTTCTGCACCGAGGCCAACATCGAGAACTTGAAGAACCTCTCCGACGTGCACAACCATAGCTTCGGGCAACATTACGGCGTGCTCATCCAGGGTTTGCCAATCCCCCTCCTGGCACGCGCGGTGTTCGTGGTGGATCTCTCGAACAAGATCACCTACACCGAGATCGTGCCGGAGATCGCCCAAGAGCCCGACTACGAGCCGGCCCTGAGCGCACTGAAGACGGCCGCCGGGGCGTGATCGCTATCGTGACGGCGATGCGATGACCTCGTGAGGCAAGTCCGCGCGCGGCGTCAGCGCCAGTTGGTACCGCGTGAGCGTTTCGTGCCCGCGGTCGGTGATCGGGTAGTTGCGCTCGAACCGCATCCCCCCGACTCCGGGCAGATAAAGTCCCGGTTCGAGTGCGACCACATCGTGGGCCTGGAGCGTCTCGATGCTCTTCGGAACCAGGTGGGGCGGTTCGGGATGCCCCAGGCCCGGCCCATGCCCGGTGTGCGAGGGGAAGTGGCCGTCGAGCCCGTTTGCAGCGAAATGGCCACGCACCGCGGAGTCGACCTGCGCTGCCGGCACGTCAGGGCACAGGAGCGCCTCGCCGGCCTCGAGCGCTCCCATGCAGATCTCGTACAGCTCGACCTGCCGCGGCGTGGGCTCATCGCCGTCCACGAACGTGTTCGTCAACCACCCCATAGCTAAAGTGCGATACGACAGCGCATCGTTTAGTCCAGGGGTTCTTTCAACCGCCACTTTATTACGGCACGGAATGTCAGTGGGAACCGACGCTTTCTAAACTGACTGATGGCGATTCCGGCCGCCCCCAGCCCGTTGGTGGATCGCCAATGGGCGCTCAACCGCACCGGTGGTCGATCCGCACAGCGGCTGTTTCCCCCGACGATTTCCTAGCGCTCGAGGGTTGGTGCGCGAAAATAGGATGAATTCACAAGATAGGGTAGATGCTTTTCCGGTCGACGGCGCTCTGGGGTGGCGGCTTCGCCTACCTGATTGATAAAAAAGCACGCAGGATGCACCTTCCATAATGCCCGTAAGGAGACACACCATGCGTGCCACCGACGGTCTTCAGACTACCATCACCCTCGGCTCCGTCAAGCCTCACGGCCAGGCGTTCGCGCTCGAACTGGCGCTGGAGGTCTCCTTGCCCATGCCACGGCAGGACGAGCATCTCCCCGACCAGATTGAGGCGTACGTTCATCAGGCCGGTCTCAAAGTCCAGCGCCGGTTCTTCCAAGTCCTGATCGAGAAGGCCGATCAAGAACTGGTTCTCCAGCACCGGCACGGCAAAGCCGGTGCTGGCATCCAGCGCCGGGGGACACGACCTTTCACCTCGCACTCCTTCAGAACCTCGGGCACGAGGGTCTCTTGTCAACCCTCTATCGGGACGAGCCGGAGCACCTCTGCATCTGCACCCTGCACGAATATCGATCGCCCTCGGGTAGCACCGACTGGTTCGGGCTTATTGAGGCATTCAAGACCAGATTCTGCCATGGCTGCGGCGATCGATCCCCAGGGGGCTCAGGGGCTTGATGAGCGCCCTGTGAACTGACCTTGAGTATTTCCGCCGGTCCCCACTCCCGATCTTCGCGGCTTTCGGTTGAAGATAAAACCGGTTATCTTTCGACCGTGGAGCCAGCCGAAAAGAGAAAGGGAGTGCCAGTTATCCCTCAAGATCGGGCCGGCAAAGGACGGGATCATGGACGACAAGAATTCGACGGAGCTGTCCGCATGAGGAAACAGGAGACGGGTAGGATGCCCTCATCCCCGGAACCCGGAATTGCGAACCAGGCTTCCCCGGTCTGGTTGACTCTTGTCTGCGCAGCCGCCGTGGTCGGGCTGACCCTGCTGCTTGACTCGATTCGATGGACCTCTGCCACCTACGACGAGGTGGCTTACTTGCGCGTGGCGGCCCGGTGGTGGCGCACCGGCGAGCAGAGCGAGATCACTCGCATGGGCTCGCCCCTCACATTCTGGAGGTTGCAGCAAGCGCCTGTGCTCTGGACGCTCGACCGGCTGGGCCGCCGCGAGCTGATCGACGACCCGATCGGCCATCAGCAAGAGCTGCTGCCGCTCGTCCGCGCCGGGGCGCTATGGATCTGGCTGGCAGCGCTGCTACTCTGCGCCTGCTGGAGCCGGCGGCTGTATGGCCCCAGGGCGATGGCCCTGGCGGCCTGGCTCTTCGCGCTGAGCCCCAACCTGCTCGCCCACGGCGGACTGGCAACAATGGAGCTGCCGCTCCTGGCCTGCACGACCGGCATGCTCTGCCTGTTCTGGACCTTCCTGGATACCGGCCGGCGGCGTTGGTTTTGGGCCTCCGCGGGGATGGGAGGATTGGCCTTCTCTTGCAAGTTCACCACGGTGCTGTTCCCCCCAATTCTGGCGGTGATCTGGTGGCTGGACGGCTGGCGGCGCGGAGGCCGCGGAAGCCTCTTCCGCGTCACGCGCCAGGTTACCCTGGGAATGGCCGTCTACGTGCTGGTGCTACTCCTGGCGGACTTCACGATCACCGGGTTCGCCGTGCTCCCCCCGAGCCGATCAACGGGCGATCATCCCACCATCAAAGCGAAGTTTGGCGGTGAGCTCGCAGGCTGGATCGCGAGGCTCTACGAGACGCCCGTGCCCCAGGACTGGGTGGGGCTGGCCACTCAGGCCCATCACCAGATGTCGGGCGGGTCGAGCTATCTCCTGGGCGAAAGGCGGATGACCGGCTGGAGATATTACTATTTCGTCGCGCTGGCCGTGAAGGTGCCCCTGACGTTCTGGCTGCTGCTGGCGGCCCGCGCCGCGCTGGCGTGGCGGCGAGACAAAACGGGCCAGCCGCGCGACGACCTTCTGCCTCTCGCGATCGGTTTGTTCCTGGCCGTCACCGCGATCGGCTCGGCGCGCAATTATGGACTGCGCTACCTGCTTCCCCTGGCGCCGCTGGCGATCGTCTGGATCTCTCGGATGGCCGAGGATGTGACCGAGAGGCCGGGAATTCTCCCGGCATGGCCAGCCTGGTTGATCGGGTTGGGTCTGGCGGGACAAGCCCTGGCCGTTGCGGCCGTTCATCCGTTCGAGCTGACCTACTTCAACGTCCTGGCCGGTGGTCCGCTCGGTGGGCGACACATCCTCTCCGACTCGAACCTGGACTGGGGCCAGGGGCTCAAGGGGCTGGCCCGTCTCCAGTGCGCGGAGCCCGAGTTTCGCAACCTGACACTCTATTACTTCGGCGATACCGACCCGGCCTGTTACGGCGTGGAGGGTACGGCCCACATCGTCAATGCCGTCGACGATCAATCTCGACTGCCAGGCATCCAGACCGTGACGACCTGCTACCTGGCGGTTTCCGCCTCACTCCAGTGGGGGCCGTGGGGACCGCCCGGGTTTTTTCGAAGACTGGATTCGATCGCACCCTTCCGGATGACCGATGACACGACGATCGCGATCTACAGGACGGCTGATCTCCGTAGGGCTGGTTTCACCCACCCTACTTCAATAAAGGTCGCGTCCGCGCGAGAGCCGATCCTCCAGTCCATCGGCCATCTCGGCAACGCGCCGAATCATGGCCTGGGGATCCAGGCTGGTTGCGGATTCCACGGCCAGGTTCTCGATGACCACGAAGTACTCCTCGCCGCGGAGGACCCGGATGGCGAAATGGCCGTCGGTCATCCGGGCGTTGTGCTTGAGCAGAAGCCGGCAGTCGCGGTCATTGGCCGGGCCGCAGATCGACACCAAGGAAAGCAAGGCCAGCCCCTCCGCGTCGGTGCCGGCCGATCCGATGTAGACCGCCTGCTTGCGGTCCAGCCGCGACGGAACGGTCGCGCGCCAGCCATGGCCGGACGTGACGACATCGAAGCCGGAGCGGGCCACGAAATCACGGATCAGGCGCTCGACGTCGACGTCGGGGTCGGAGGGCTCCGGAGCCTCATACGTTCCCAGGGCCTCGGCGCCGACACCGGCATCGGCCTGCACCCCGCCAAGCGGTAAACCACAGCCCGAGCAGAAGCGATCCGACTCGAGGTTGGCCAGCGTGCAACGGGCGCAGACAATCGTGATCGATGGCATGTCTCGCAGCTCGTGGTTAGAACCGCACGGGAAGAAGGCGGGGCTCCCATGCTCGAGCCGGTTCCGTGCGTGACCCGAGGGAAGCCTTCGCCGCCCCGTGTTCGAATTCCCTGGTTATTCCTCTTTAACCTCGAGCGACCTTTCCGGTGGCCAGCGGCAGCACCACGGTTACCGCGATCAAGCATTCTACCTTGCCGAGCTGCTGGAGAACACGGGACGTTTCGAGGTATACCTTACGCGGCCATGAGTGAGACGTCGTCGAATTGCTGGAAAACCATTACCCCGGCAAGGAAGTGGGTCAGGCTTTCCAGCTTGACCTACAATGCCTTTCTTTCGTGCCGGGGTAATGGCGTCATCAACGAGGCCGGTTGCTGGAACTGCTTGGTTGGCATGACATTGGGGCCATCCACGTTGCCCAGGTACCAGAGAGTGGGTGGCCCCGTCCGCTCCCCCCACCGATTGGCTGCAACTTGTCAACCAACCGCAAACGGAAGCCGAAGTGGCGGCGTTGCGTTGCTGCATCAATCGCGGTCGGCCCTTCGGCGATCCTAAGGGCCCATAAAAGATTAGTCGTTGCAAATGGGACGAGCGAACGGCCTGATACCGTGATGACGATGGCCGGAGTGTAACGATTATTCTTTTACGGGCCCTAACTGGGTCACGGACACGGCCAAGCGATTGGGGCTGGAATGGACGATTCGGCCCCGTGGAAGACCGAAGAAACAATCGTAGGCTAGCCACGGTTACTCGTGGCTGTCTCCTTTTCTTTATCCTGTATTCTCCAAATTTCAAATTTGGTGGCTGTCTCGAATGGCACTCGGATTAGGCGTAACGTCTTATGGCTTAACGAGTTACGATTCACTCTTCTTTAACTCGTATCAGTAGATATACGTATATAAAATATCGAATAGACCTCAGAAACGCGGGGTTTAGG
>JBAUOX010000468.1:0-17427 GCA_049579985.1 Isosphaeraceae bacterium
GTTTAAGGGTATCACCGATTATTGCCTGATGGGAATGTCGTCATCCGAAAACAAGAGAACTCTTATATCTCATTTAGTTGATGACTCGGCAAACTTCTATCTGTGGGGTAACGAGATTGAAGCACAGGCGAGAGATGTGCTCTTGCAGTTGGGGCCCATTACCGGTCTTTGAAAGCCACGAATCTACAAGCGAACGGTGGAGGAATTGCCGTGCCTCAGCACCAGCCCGAGTTGACTCCCCGGCAGATCGTCGCCGAGCTGGACCGCGACATCGTCGGCCAGGCCGACGCCAAGCGGGCCGTGGCGATTGCCCTGCGCAATCGGTGGCGACGGCGGCAACTGCCGGACGATCTCCGCGCCCAGGTCACGCCCAAGAACATCATGCTGATCGGCCCGACCGGGGTGGGCAAGACAGAAATCGCCCGCCGGCTGGCCATCCTCGTGGGCGCACCGTTTGTGAAGACGGAGGCCACCAAGTACACCGAGGTCGGCTACTATGGCCGCGACGTCGAGAGCCTGATTCGCGACCTGGTCGAGGCAGCGATCCTGCTGGTGCGAGCCGCCGAGCGCGAAACCGTGGAGGAACAGGCGAGGCTGCGGGTCGAGCAGCGGTTGCTCGACCTGCTGCTGCCCTCGCCCCAGCCCACGAACTGGAGCGAGGCCGACTCGCACCAGACTGACGAGGCCGCCGAGCGGCGCCAGCGGTCGCGCGAGAAGATGAAGAACCGGCTGCTGGCCGGCGAGCTCGAAGACCGCGAGGTCGAGGTCACGATCCCCGGGCGCAGCGTGGCCCCGGTCTCGATCCTGGGCGCAGCCAACATGGAGCAGATGGAGATGGACCTCCAGAGCATGCTCGAGAAGATCATGCCCAAACAGGCGCAGAGCCGGCGGATGGCCGTGCGCGACGCCCGGCCCATCCTCCTCCAGCAAGAGACCGACGCGCTCATCGACCCCGAGAAGATCAACCAGGCCGCCGTCAAGCTGACCGAAGAAACGGGCATCGTCTTCATCGACGAGCTCGACAAGATCGCCGGCGACGAGGGGTCAACGCGCGGCCCGGACGTCTCGCGCCAGGGCGTGCAGCGCGATCTGCTGCCGATCGTCGAGGGAACCACGGTCAACACCAAGTACGGGCCGGTCAAGACCGATCACGTCCTGTTCGTGGCCGCCGGCGCCTTCCATAGCTCCAAGCCCTCGGACCTCATGCCCGAGCTCCAGGGCCGGTTCCCGATTCGCGTCGAGATGCACGACCTGACCCGCGACGACTTCGCCCGGATCCTCCGCGAGCCGCGGGCTTCGCTGGTCCGCCAGTACGAAGCCTTGCTCGGCACCGAAGGAGTGAAGCTGGAATTCACCAGCGACGCCATCGAGGCCATGGCCGACCTGGCCTTCCTGGTCAACCGCACGACCCAGAACATCGGCGCTCGCCGCCTGCACACGATCCTCGAGCGCGTTCTCGAAGACATCAGCTTCGATGCCCCCGACCGACAGAATCAGAAGCTCGTCGTAGACGAGAAGCTCGTCCGTGAGCGTCTCGAGGCGCTTTCCAAAGACGAGGACCTGAGCCGCTATATCCTTTGACCAGCACTGGCCCGGCATGCTGCAAAGTTAGTCTTGACCGCCCTCTGATCCTGACTGCTTTCGTTGCGAATTTGTTTCGTTCGGCGAGGGTCTGCAGACGTGCCTGCCGGATGGCCATAAGCCGCAATGCCTGCTCTCTCCCTGATTTCCCCGAGTTCGCCCAAGCAGTTTAGGTATGGTGTCCCCGGAACTCCCGCTGGCGTCATGCCGTATGGCATCTCCAGGAATTCTAGAACGTCTTCTTGACGATCGTACTCGCCCTGGCCCTGACGCCGGCTTCCGGGGAACCGGGTTGTCGGCTTGGTTTCCCCGTCTGCGATTCCCTGCCTTCCCTTCCGTTCACGACCTAGACTACTTTCGGGTACTCCAGACGTAGTGCGAAAAGTGCCGACTTTCCTCCCTCCGGACTGTGCTAGTGAGCACCGTGGCAAAGCCGGCGGACCGCAGGGATGACTACTCCAAGACGACTGAACTATGTCCGCAATCGGATCGGCACCATCAAATAGCCTCCTCGCCGCCTTGATGAACGAGGAGATCTATCAACCCGGACCTCCGCTCAGCCTGGTTGACGCCGGCCTGAACGAGGCACTGGTGGACTCGCTGGTCTGCAAGCTCTTGCTCGTCAGGGGGCGATCGAGCGGGCGCTCGATCGCGGACCACCTGTGCCTGCCCTTTGGGATCATGGAAGCACGCATGCAGTCCCTCCGTACTCGTACGCTCGTGGCCCATGCATCCAACGCGACGCTGAACGACTATGTGTACGCGCTGACAGAGAAAGGAACTGAACGGGCCCAAGGCTGGTTTGCCGCCTGCGCCTACGTGGGTCCGGCGCCGGTTCCCCTGGCGGAGTACGTGACCTCGGTGGAGGCTCAGAGCATTCGGGCCGAGTCTCCCCAGCGCGAGCAACTGGAACGGTCGTTCGCCGGAATCTCGGTGAATCCCCGAATCTTCGACAAGCTGGGCCCGGCCGTGAACTCGGGAGCCGGCCTTTTTCTTTACGGCGAGCCGGGCAATGGTAAGACCACCCTGGCCGAACGGATCGCGTCCTGTTTCGGACAGGCGATCTGGCTGCCCCACGCTCTCATCGTCGACGGGCAGATCATCAAGCTCTTCGACCCCGCCTGCCACAGGGCCATCGAACATGTCGAGACCAGCGTCCTGAAGGGCAACGACTACGACCGAAGATGGGCCCGGATCCGGCGCCCGACCGTGATTGCCGGCGGTGAGCTGACGATGGAACTGCTCGAGATCCGGCACCAGGCCGGCAAGAACTTCAGCGAGGCGCCACTGCAGTTGAAGAGTAACTGCGGCGTCCTCCTGATCGACGCTTTCGGCCGTCAACGCATGGACCCGACGGAACTGTTAAATCGCTGGATCGTTCCCCTGGAGAAGGGATACGACTTTCTGACGCTCTCCTCCGGCCAGACCATTCAGGTCCCGTTCGATCAGATGATCATTTTCTCGACCAACCTGAATCCCCGGGACCTGGTCGACGAAGCCTTCTTGCGCCGCCTGGCCTACAAGGTCCACGTGAAGGACCCCGATCCTGACGAGTTTCGCCATCTCTTCAAGATCTCCGCCCTGTCGATGCAGATCGACTACAACGAGTCTGCTGTTGAACATCTCATTCAAGAACACTACGTCAAGGCCAAGCGAGGCTTCCGTCGCTGCCACGGCCGCGATCTGCTGCGGCACCTGAGAAGCTACTGCTCGTACTTCGGCCTGCCCATCGAGATGAAACCGGAGTATCTCGACATCGTCGTCGACACTTATTTTACTGAGGTCGATTGAAGCCTCCGACAGGGTGGGGAGACGCATGAAAGCCTATCTGGAATACTTCCCGGAACAAGGCGGTCCGGCCAAGCGGGTGGAGATCACCAAGAACCCCTTCGTCATCGGGCGATCCCCAACAGCCGACCTCACGATCTACTCCCACAAGGTCTCCAAAGACCACGCCCTCATCGCTCAGGATTCCGGTCGGTACTTGGTGCGTGATCTCCGCAGCACCAATGGAACCTTTGCCAACGGCAAGCGAATCGACGAGGTCCCTCTGGTCGACGGCGACATCATTCACGTGGCTCACTGGGAATTCTGTTTCTGCTTGAGACCGGCCATGGGCTTGCGCTCCCACAACACAGTGTCGCTGACTCAGGAAGCTGACACGCGTGAGAAGGAAAGCTTGATTCGGCTTATCGGTTTCCTTCGACAACTGGTTTCGGAGGAGTTGGTTGCCATCGTCTTCCAGTCCATCGTCGATCTCCGTACCAACGCGATCGTCGGCTTCGAGGCCCTTGGCCGGGGAAGCCATCACCAGTTGCATCAGAGCCCCGTCAAGCTCTTTCAGCTCGCCGAGAAGTGTGAGATGGAAACCGACTTGTGCCGTCTCTTCAGTACCCATGCGCTGAAGATTGGGGCAAACCTTCCCGTTCGCTTCCGACTCTTCATCAATCTCCACCCATCCCAGTTAACCAGGTCCGATTATCTCGATTCGCTCAACCAGCTCTCTCGCCAAAATGGGGGGCGTCACCAACTTGTCATCGAAGTCTCCGAGCAATCGAAGACCAGCGTCGCCCAGTTGCGATCGATCAAGCGAAAGCTGCAAGAGCTGGGAATCGAGCTCGCCTATGACGACTTTGGGGTCGGTCAGGCCAGGCTGCTGGAAATCGCCGAATGTCCGCCCCACTTTCTCAAGCTGGATCGGGATCTCGTTCAAGCAATGCTGGGCTCCGAGACGAGCCGGGAAATGGTGCGGGCGTTCTTGAAGGCGATCGCTGGGAGGGGCATCCGGGTCATCGCCGAGGGAATCGAAAGCGAGCACGCCGCGGAGGCCTGCCTCCAAAACGGTTGCCACCTGGGACAGGGGTTCCTCTACGGATACCCGACCTCTCTCCTACAGATCATCGCCTCTCTCGATGAGCTTTCCCATCTCAGCGGTCCGCGCTAGCTCGGGCCAATCGACGTCTTCCCGGGAGACCAGCTTGGGAGCCAGATCGGTCAGCCACGGTTGCCCCGAGACCAGTTTGGCCAGGACCGAGGAGAAGCTCAAGTTTTCGATCTCCAAACAGAACACAACGTCATCCGGAATCGACACGAAGTCGGCGATTGAAAGCTCGCTCGCCGACTTCGCCAGGCTTTCCCGCAAACTCCTGCCCGAGGGGCTGTCGGGCAGGCCGAGGATGAGCCGCCCAGCCGCGTTCCTCGGATGGCCGAGGAGGGTCGATTTGCCGGCCTGGATCAGCTCCCTCACCACGCCCTCGATCGATCTATACCGTTGATACAAGATCGAAGCCGCATCGCTGTCCCTGAGCCAGTCGTCGACCGCACCGGCCACGCGCTGGAACAATGTCTCCTGAAACACCTCGGTTAGGAAACAGGCCTCGCGCGTCATCACGACGCTGAGCCCTCCATGCGGTTCCAGAACCTCCTCGTGGAATCTCCTCTCCAGATCGGCAAGGCGGCGATCGCTGCAAAACGAGCCAGCGAATGTCTCCCTCAGCTCGGCCATGCTGGCCGTCGGCACGGGGAGAAGATCGGCCGAAGAGCCGAGCGTTGTGCGCTGGCTGTTCCGGAAGCGAGGATTCTTGGCCGCGAAAGAGCGCTCCACGTTCTCCAGGCCCTGCTGGAGTCGGTTCAGTCCCTCCCCGACCTGCGCTGCCTTGGCAAGCAAAGTGCCAAGGATCTCGGCACGGACGTGAAGCGCTGTTTCCTTGATCAAGAGCTGACTATACTCGCAGAGTTCCTCCTCTCGCGGCGAGACTTCGCGCGGGAGTGCTCGGAGCAGGTGTGAGAAGGCTCGCCTGTTTCCACCCGCCGAGGCACTTCCCTTCCCCAGATAGCGCTCTCGGATCTCGTCCCTCCTCGCCCGGACGGCAGCGACCTGAGCAGGGGTGGCCTCGAGCTGCTCGACCAGCCTTTCGATCAGATTGTTCAGCCCATCACGGGCCGGCTTGAGACGCTGAGCTGGATCTTCAACGATCTGCTTGACCCAGGTCTCCAGCCGGTGGTCGAGCTCATATCTATCATGCGTGAACGCATTGTGAAGCTTTTGTTCCATGGCCGATGAGGGGTGATGATCCTGGTTCTTGCTTGATCCGGCATCCAGTCTACCGTCCAGCTCGTCGAAGAACTTCACGAGAGCTCGGCCTGCTCCTGCCCTGCCCCGAACCTGGAGCAGGTCGCGAGCCTGGCGCTGGAGGGACTTCAGAGGATCGGAACCCCTGGCTTGCTCCATCCGTTCCAGGAACACCTCCTGGAACCTCTGCTCGTCGAGTTCCAGTCGGGCGAAAAAATGATCGGCATCGAGTTCAGGCGACGGCAGTCGCAAGGCGGCCGACTCCTCGATTCGCCCTGGTCCCGGCGTCTCCTCCAGGTCGGCCCGGCGGGGGATCCCCTGGAGCCAGCGACTGATGATCCGCCTGCAAGCCTCTCGGACGACCAACTGTCGAAGTTCCGCACGTGGGAAGCCTAGACGAGCCAGGCGAAAGCTCCTGAGCTGGAGACCTTCGCCAGCTCCCTCAGATTCAAGCCGATGGGTCGTGAGCGTTCGCCCGCAGGGCGTACCGCGCCTCAGGTAAACGTGTTCGGCCAGCAGGTGGGAACTGGTTTCGATACACTCCTCGCCGACGATATCCCCGAAATCGGCCAGGTAAACTTGATCGAAGAGCGACAGGCCCGCTTCTGCCGCGTTCAATCCCAGAGCCTTGACTCCCGGAAATCGGCAGTTGGGATCGAGGTAGTAGCGGAGTTCCGAGAGCGTGACATAAGCATTGGCCTGGGCCAGCTCCCTCTGCTCTTTTCGCATCCCCGAGCCCAGGATCATCACACCCTCGACAGAGGCTCGTTCAATTCGCTCCTCCCGGAGGATCTGACGAATTGACAGCCCGAGGTCCGCGAAACACCCTCCTCCCGTTCCTCCGCCGATGCTGGCGATCACGATGACCTGGAACTGGTCCCGCCCTTCCTCATCGTGAGCTGACGTGCCCATCTGCTTGATCGCTTGTCGAAGACGTTCCAGGACGCGCTGGGCATTGTCGATCAAAGCAAGACGGCCGAGGGGTCGCATACCCTCGGTGCAGCGAGATCGCGGTATCCGGAAAACCCAGTGCCTGGCCAGCCAGCCGATCAGTTGTTGCAATTGAGGGCGGTAATGCTCTGGCCCGTGGAGCGGCATCAGCAAGGTCTCTTCGACCCCGAGCCTGCCCGCGAGATTGGGGCAGCGAGCCTCTTGGAGTGTGGCCCGGTCCGTATCCAGGAGGAGCCATTGCAGGTGCCGATTCGCTCCCCGAGTTCCAATACGGGACTCGAAGAGATGCTTGATCTGACAAAGTACGCTGCCCGCGATTCCGCCGATGCCGACGAACAAGGTCGGCGCGGGGAAGCCCTTGAGGAGAAGCTGCGACGTGATCCCACTCGACCCCGATCTCGCCCCCGCCTCGGGCTCGGAAGAAACGCAAGTTTGCAGAGTCGGCGTGCCCGGGGCGTCCAGAGCAGCGTCGGCCAGGTTGAGCGACCGGAGCACCGGCTCGAGCGGCGCTGATGGGGAGAAAGGTTCTGGCTCGAACTCGTGGGAGTCACTTTGTTCCAGGGCCGGGGAATCGAAGGCTTCGACGCTCAGCAAGGCCCGGACCATTTCACCGCAGGTGGGGAACCGGTCGTTGGGATTCTTGGAAAGAGCCCTGCCGATGACGGACTGCTCGCCCGAGGAGAGGGATGCGAGATTGGGGCGGGCATGAAGATGCTGGTCGGAGAGCTGGAGGACTGTCCGTCCCCGGAATGGTCGGGTGCCGGTCAGCATCTCCTGGTACACGATTGCCAGACCATATTGGTCCGAGTAGAAACTGACCTCGCCGGTGAAAGACTCTGGCGAGGCATAAGCCGGACTCAACCCCCCCGTGCTTGTCCCAATGTGATGGCAAACCTCGCGGACCAGCCCGAAGTCGCCCACTTTGAGGTGGTCACCCATGAGGAACAGATTGCTGGGTTTGACATCCAGATGCTGAAGTCGGAACCGGATGGTGATGAAGTCAAGGGCTTCGGCCGCGTCGAGTAGATAACGCAGTAGTTGTTCGCGGGGAATCCCGTTCCCACCCCCGGCTCGGCATTCTTCAAACCGGTCCAGAAGGGTGTTGTCCGCCAGCTCACTGACCATGATGAGCTGGCCGTCGAGGACTTCGACGCGCTCGAGCGACAGGACAAACGGGTGCCTGACCTGCTTGATCTGCTCCAGGGCTCTGAGCTCCTGGCTGGCCTGGCGATCGGTGAGCTTTCCATAGATGAACTTGATCGCCTTGAGCAAACCGCCAGGAGCCTCGGCCTTCCAGACCTCGCCAAAACCGCCGGCCCCTAACAGCTCGATCAGCCGATAGCCCAGAACGAGTTCGTTGTCCTTCGAACGTTGCGGGGGCATGGCAAGACCGTCGGGAAGCGAAAAACTTCTGTCCCAGGTCAATCATAGCTCGCACCTGCGCAACTGCCCCGAGGTTGCGGACGTCCGATTAACGATTTCGACGCATCATAAGAACCGACAGGTCAATGCCACGCCGAGGAATTCCCCTCACAGGCACTGTCCCAACTGTTGCCTCAGTTCTTGTTGCGCACTTTTTGAAGAGGGGCGACCGAGCAAAACATCAGGTCGTTCGAGCTGGGGACCTACGTCCTGTTCCCGGTCCTCTGCGCCGCGGCGTCGTACATTGAGGTCCCGCGGTGCAGCGGATGGCGATCCCCGAGGCGAGCCCGACGCTGCCGCTGGCTGCCTCCTTGGGCCTGGCCTTCTCATCCAACGTGACGATCGGTATACCCGTCGATATCGAGATCGCCAAGGTTGTCATGAGGTGCATCTGAGCGCAACCCGACCCATCGATGCCTGCATGGCAGCCCCGCGGGTCCACGAGCATGCAGCGAGCCAGGGGCTCAAGACTCGCGTCCCGCACCTTCAGTGCGGGACGGCGGGACGCCAGGCTGAGAGAGCGCTGCTTGCATCGAGTGGGCCGGGAGATTAAGATGACTCCTTCGAGTGACTCTTCAATTCGCCGGCCGCGAATGGTGCTCGTGTCTTTTTTTCCGGCGGATCCTTGGCAAGAGATAGAGAAGGCCGCCTACGGGCGAGTGTGCTGGGAGTTTTCTGATGTCGCTGGACAAGAGCCTGAAAAAGGGAGGCGGCCTGGCCCGTGCCCGCAACGTGCTGACGCGGGCGGAACGGCTCGCCGTGCTTCAGGAAGATGATCGCTGGGCCCCCACGGCTGGCGTCTTCAACCTGCCCAAGACAAAGTATCGCCGGCTTGCTCCCGGCCAGTCCGGCCCGAAGCGGCCCGGGGAGACGAAGGGAACTTGACCCGCCAGGCGCTGCGACTTCGCCAGAGTTGCTCTGAAATCGCGTGGGAGCAGTCGAATCGGTGACCGTTTGGTTTCGATCCCCGGCCTCATGGCCGGGGTTTTTTCTTGGTCGACCAACCGGGTGGCGCGAGGGGCTAGCGATCGGTGGGCAGAGTGTTGATCTGCGAGATCAGTGTAAAATCGCGTTCCGTCAACCCGCCCACGTCGTGCGTGGACATCTCGACCCGAACATTACGAAAACTCACGTGGATGTCGGGGTAATGGTCCGTTTTCTCGATCAGAGCGGACACATGGTTGACGAACTCGATGGCGCGGCGAAATGACGGGAATTGCCAGGTCCGGACCAGCATATCCCCGTGCCGTTCCCATCCCCTGGCGTCGGGCAGCCTTTCGTGAATCTCGGCTTCGCTGAGCTTGGACATCGCCTTTCCCCTCCCTCGGAACCTGGGTTGGTTGCGGCCGGATTGTGATGAGGGGATCTCTCCGGTCGGGAAACCTCGAAGTCCGGCCTGCTGGCTTTCTGACTTCATTATTCCGACGGTTCTCCGCGTGAACAAGGGTTGAATTCGCAAGTCGAGGGGAGGACTGAGCGCCATGCTGTCTGTTTTGTCCCTTGACTGCGCGCTGATCGTCGGCGTCAGCCTGCTGGGGGGTATGCTTCCTCTGGCCACGGTCCTGAACCATACGCGGCTTCAGGTTTATCTGAGCTTCTCCGCGGGCAGCATGCTGGGGGCGGCGTTCTTTCACATGCTGCCCGAAGCGGCCCGGATGGGCACGCCGCAAACGGTCCGCTGGACGGCCCTGGGATTGCTGGCTCTGTTCTTCCTGGAGCGGTTTTTCTCGTTTCATCACCACGAACCGCAAGATCATGCCGCGGAAGACGAGCACTCCGCACACCGAACCGGGGTCGAAACTTGCGCGCATCACGACGAGGCGCACCTGGTAGATGCGCGCCATCATGACCACTCGCGCCCGCACAGCGAGCCGTCACTGACGGCTCTTTCCTGGGGAACCGCCGCGTTTGGGCTGGCCATTCATTCCCTGGTGGGCGGGGTCGCGCTTGCCAGCGCGATCACGGCCGACTTTGCCCAGCGCCGGGTGGTCGGCGCCACGGGCTGGGGAGTCTTCCTCGCCACCGTCGTTCACAAGCCCGCCGACGCCCTGACCATCGTCAGCTTGATGTTGAGCTCAGGAGTCTCGAGACGCCTTGCCCACCTGGTCAACGCCGGGTTCGCCCTGATGATCCCGTTGGGCGTTGCCCTCTTTCAGATCGGACTGGGACAGCTCAGCCCGGTTGCCGCCTCCGGCTGGACGGCCGTCGCACTCGCCTTCTCGGCCGGAACCTTCCTCTGCATCGCCCTGAGCGACTTGCTCCCCGAATTGCAGTTTCATTCGCACGATCGCTTCAAGCTCTCCATCTCCCTGATCGCGGGTTTCTGCTTGATGGCGAGCACATCGGCCATCGAGTTTCTCTAGCCCCCGCGAGCATGCCCGTCCCGTCCGACTCATCCACACCAGCAAGCTTTCGTGCCGTGAGGCGCAAGGCTCCTTCACCCGGCCTGCCTCCTCCGTTCGAATCAAGGCCGGGGGGCCTCGACGAATCTCTTCCCGAATTCCTCAAGATCTCACTCCGAGTCGGTCGAAACCGGAACAGTCCGAAAAATCGGCAATCTTTTCCTCGGCTCGCAGCGAGGCCCGAAGATGTTCAAGAGAGTCGTAGCGATCGTTGTGCTGGCGGCGATTATCCCTGGCTGCGCGCAGGATACCGAATTCCTCTCGCGGCGGCCTCCCCAGAACGCATCCACACCGTATGACCGCGCGTGGGGCGAACATGGGCCATGACTTGAAGAACGTTCCTCCCGGCAAGTCCATTCCTACTCACTGGCGAGCCCCTCCTGAATCCACTCCCAGGCCTGATCCCGCGCGGTGACGTCGAAGAACCGGATCTCGGCATTCGAAAAGATCGGCCGTGACAGCCTGGTCATCCAGGCCTCCCAGGCACGGTCGCCGACAACGGCGCAACGCTCGATCTGCCTGGCATGGCGGACGTCGAACTTGATCTCGTCCCACAGGGCCCGCAGTTCGATACCATGAAGGCCGGTCATTTCCACCAGACAGCGGACGCTGCCGTGCTCCTCGATCAGGTTTTCCAGCATGGGTACGAACCGCTCGTAGTCCTGGTGCAGGAGCTTGCCGCTGACCCGCATCCCGAAGACTTTTCCCGTGCTCTGATCCAGCATCTCGATCATCGGTCGTTACTCCCCTGGTCAGTGCGAGAATGGAAGCGAGCTGTCATTCTGTCGAGCCCAGGCCCCGCCTGCCTCTTGAGAGGCAAAAGCAGTAATCCACACAGGATTCCTGGTTCTCCTCCGGCCGGATTTCCGAGGCTTCATGCGATCGCGACGGACGAACGGCCAGGACGCCCCATGGGAGAATCATGGTTCAGGAGTGAGGTCACGCCCATCGCTGCGATCGCGGAAGCGATTTTCGACCAGTTCGGAGAGAGCAGCGGCAGCTTCCTCGGAGTCGGGCCCGGTCACTTCGAGCTCGATCAAGGCGCCGAACCCGGCGCCCAGCGTCAGCAGGTCAAGGATGCTCTTTCCATCGGCCGCCCGGCCGTTCCAAAAAACACGAACGTCGGATCGGAATTGCTGTGCGAGTTGTACCAATCGGTTAGCCGCCCTGAGGTGCAGGCCGAGTTCATTGGTAATCTGCGCTCGTCGTCGCCTCAAACCAGGCATAATAAGCTTTCCTCCCAGCATGTCATATCGGAAAGCACCGCACGCTCCCGACACCGGGACCCACCGCCGGGCTTTGAGCAGCACCTGAAAGTGAGCGGATGTGGGTGCGATCTCGCCGCACAACCGCCTCGAGCCACGAAGGATCAGGCAATTTCTCCCCTGTCGATCAGGCCGAAGGCAGCGAGGCTTTCCCAGGGGGCAAGATCGGTGATCGGACGCAGGTTGTCCGCGTTAACCCCCTCGAGAGCCATGGCTCCGAGAGTTTCCCGGGGAGCGAGTTGTGCGAGCCCGTATCGAGCTTGCGGCTTTCCTCTCTCGGGATCGAGCAGCCCCAGGACCGCCAGTTGATCGCGACCAACCCCCCGTTGTCTTACCGGCCGCTCAGTGCGCGGGGCCTGCCTGCGAACGGGCCCGATCCTGTTCTCTTCGCCCCCGCGCCAGGCCGAGACGCAACGTACCGATGAGACACGTCCGGAATGTTTGCTCTCATGCGAGACCGGGGACAGGTGATGTTGAAATGAGTGGAGAACGCGAGTTCCAATAGTGCACAAGGAATGTGGGGATTGATCACCCAGCCGTCCTTTGAAATGGAAACTCGTGCGATGTTCGGCCGCTTGCTGAGCCGATTGATGGCCTTTGATGTGAAACATGATGGTCTCCTCGCCTCAGGGAGGAGTCGCCGCAGCTTTCGTTCCGTCGAGGAGTCTTTTTCAGATTTCGATGATCCGTCATTACAGCCCGGAAACTCTCCTTCGGGATCTATGTAGAGAAGAGACTTACCAATTATTTTCATTGTACCGAAAGGCGGCCGACGGATCAGATTCCCTAGCGCGGTTTGCTCGCGCATTGCATACAGCGATCAAAAAAAGGCCGTAGTGCTCATACCTTCTTCCCGCGGGAGAAGGTGCCCCGCAGGGGCGGATGAGGGCTGAGTTGCGTGCCTTGGGCCGCAAATCCCCTCAGCCGGCCGTTCCGGCCACCTTCTCCCCGCGGGAGAAGGAGATGAGGCCCCGCCGCGCCTGCAACTCAACGGTAAAACGCGCTAAACCGAATCAATCTTACGGATGAGCCCATGCTCTCTGATGTCAGCTTCGAGTAAACCCACACTGGGCACAAGCGCGGTTCGACGGGCTTGTATCGAATGTCGAGGGCATCAAGCCGTTCGAGATTTGCGTTTGCGGGGGAGGGTGATATGGTTTATAGCTTGCCAAGCCAGGACCGTGGAGCTTAAGGTAGGAGTGCAGGAAGATTCAGGCGCAACAAGAGCGAATCCGGAGTCTACGCGTGAGCTTCACATTCTTGCCTCGTACCCTGATCGCTTCGATCGCCCCATGGCTGGCGATGGTGAGCTTGGCGGGCTGGCCCTTCGCGATAACCCGGGCCGAAACGACTGACGCCCCGGTCTCCCTGGGGACCTTACGCAGTCCGGACGGCCAGCACATTGATCTCGCCGCTCCCGCGGACGGGCTCACCGTTCTGGTCTTCTACTCGTCCGAGTGCCCCATCTCCAACGCCTACAGCCCCACGCTTGGCTCCCTGATTGCGGCCTTCCCGGCGAAGCCCGTGAAGTGGGTGGGGGTTTGCGTCGATCCCGACCTCAGCGACGCGGATTTGAAGGCCCACGCCCGTGACTTCAACCTGAAGTTCCCGGTGGTGCGGGATCGCCACGGCGCGTTCGCGCGCAAGATCGGCGCAACGATGACGCCCGAGGCCTTCGTGATCGACTCGCAGGGGCAAGTGCGCTACCACGGTCGAATCGACGATCAGTTCGCGAAGCGTGGGGTTCGCAACGCCAATCCTTCGGGCAGCGAGCTCAAGGACGCGATCGCGGCGCTGCTCAAGGGCGACCCAGTGAAGGCGGCTCACGTCGCAGCCGTCGGCTGCCCGATACCCGAGTTCCAGGCCGCCGCGGATGCGCCCACGTACAGCAAGACAGTGGCCCGGATCCTTCAGCAGAATTGCCAGGAATGCCACCGCAAGGGCCAGGTGGGGCCGTTCGCCCTGGACACCTACGAGCAAGCGCGGAAACGGGCCGAGGACATCGCCGCCGTGGCCGAGGACCGGTTAATGCCCCCCTGGAAGGCCGCGCCGAACGTGGGCCCGAAGTTCAAGCACGACCGCTCGCTCTCCGCGCAGGACATCGCCACCCTCGCGTCCTGGGCGGAAGCTGGAGCTCCCGCGGGCGACCCCGCCCTTTTGCCTGCGCCCCGAAAGTTCCCGGAGGACTGGACCCTGGAAGGCGGCCCCGATCTGGTCCTGGACATCGGGACCGATTTTCAGGTCCCGGCCGCGGGTGGAGACATTTACCGCTGCTTCGTGGTACCGACAAGCCTACCCAGGGACGAGTACATCTCGGGGATCGAGTACCAGCCGGGCAACCGTCGCGTCGTCCATCACGTGCTGGCCTACGTTGATACCAAGGGAGGGGCCCGCAAGAAGGACGCCGCCGAACCGGGACCAGGCTACACCTGCTTCTCAGGCCCCCTTGTCGAGATCCACGGTGGCCTGGGAGGCTGGTCGCCGGGTCGCCAGCCCACCCAGCTCGAGGATGGCATCGGACGATCCTTACCCAGGAATGCCGACGTGATCATCCAGGTTCACTATCATCCCGACGGCAAGGCCGAGGTGGATCGCACGCGGATCGGGCTGCGGTTCTCCCGCAAACCCATCCGGCAGACCCTCCACTTTCTTGCTGTCCTGAACCTGGACATGAAGCTCCCCTTCGGTGAATCGAACACCGAGATCCAGGCCGCCTGGCCGGTGCCCCTGGACCTGGTCGCGCATGCGGTCGTTCCTCACATGCATCTGCTGGGCAAGGATATGCTGATGACCGTCACGTTCCCAGACGGCCGCACTCAGGACCTGATCAAGATCGACAACTGGGACTTCAACTGGCAGTACTCGTACTACTTCGAAAAACCCCTGGACCTTCCCAAGGGCTCGGTGGTCAAGGTGGTCGCCCACTACGACAACTCGGATGGTAATCCCCGCAGGCCCAAGGAGATGAAGCCGGAGGAAGTCCACTGGGGCGAGGCCACGACCGACGAGATGTGCATCGGCTTCATCGGCGTGACCAAGAAAGGCCAGGACCTCACCCGGCCCGGCGAGAAGGACGACCTGATGGACATCTTCAAGGCCCAGGTCGATGATTACCGCAACAAGCGGGACGAAGCGATGAGGAAGCGGGGTCAGAGCGTAAAGTAAGCAGAAGGAGTTCGCCGTAAAGAACGGGTGACGGGGACTTTGACACCCGCCTGTGGCCGGGAGCCACGAGGTGAACGAATAGTCGCCTTCGCCCCTCGTTTCAAGCGGTGACCGTGATCACCGCTCTGGTCCCCCACGGGGTGCGAGCCCTGCTGGCGTTCCCAGCATCCACGAACGCAACGCCGTTCCAGTCGTACGAGGAGCAGTTGGCTGGTACCAACGCTCCGCGAAGATCACCTGGTCGACTTCGGCAACTAGGGGTGTGATATTAGCAGGCCCCGACGACAGAGCCGATTGCGGCCATAAATCCATGGCTCCTCGCTGCTGAGGCCGAACATCCCAGAGAGTAAAGACCTGCGCCGCCGCTCGTGTGATTGCATCGGACAGACGTGGGAAGATTTGTAGGAGTTTCTCAAGGGGCTGATCCGAGGGCTGCTTGGGAGCTTCGGACTTCCTCTGCGATTATCGAGGTGACCGGGCGCGGGTGTTAGCGCGTCGAGTTGTTCGCGCGTCATGTCCGCAGACTTCTTCTGCGATTATCGAAGTGACCGGGCGCGTGCCACAAGCTTCTCGGCCTCTGTGTTGCGGCCGGTCTTACGGAGCACGGCTGCGTAGTCTTCGAGAGCCGTTGCCAGATCGAGGGGATCGTCCCCGGTTTGCTCGTAGATGCTGACCGCACGTTTGCAGCACGCCTCGGCCTCTGCCGGGTGGTCTTGCGTCAGGCAGACACGTCCCATCTTCGAGCAGCAGCGAGCCACGTCGGGATGGTCCTTCCCCAAGTCGGCCTCATAGAGGGCTAGTGCCTTTTTGAGCAGCGGCTCCGCCTCGGCGGGCCTCCCCTGGCTGGCGAACAGCCAGCCCAGCGCTTCAAGGCTGGTCGCGACGTCCGGGTGCCCGGCCCCCAGGGCTTGCTCTCGGATCGCGAGCGCACGCCTCAGGAGCGGCTCGGCCAGTGCGAACTTCTGCTCCTCGATGTAAAGGGTGCCCAGGTTGTGCAGGGTCGGTGCGAGATCGATGGGCTTCGCGCCGGCCGTCTTCTCGCGGATGGCGATCGCCCGCTTGTACGAAGCCTCGGCTTCTTCGGTCTTGCCCAAGACGTGGTCGACAGCCGCCAGGTTGTCGAGGTCGGCCGCAACGCTGGGGTGCTCGGACCCGTGGACCTTTTCGGCGGTCGCAAGGCAGCGGGCGTAGATTGGCCGTGCCTCGGAGGGCCGACCTGCGAGGTCGTAAACGCTCGCGAGTGTATTGAGGCTCAAGACGACGTCTGGGTGCTCGGGGCCGAACGCCTTTTCACGGATGGCGAGGGCGGACTTCGCCAGGGGTTCGGCCTCGGCGACCTTGCCCTCGGACGAGAGCACCCAGGCGAGGTGGTCGAGCGTCGTGGCAAGCCGGGGGTCATTCTCGCCAAGCGCCCTCGCCTCCTTCTCGGCCGCCCTTAGTCGTGTTTCCGCCTCGTCGAGACGGCCCTCGTTGTAGGCGTTCCAGCCGGCGTCATGCTCGGCCTTCCACTCCGCCTCCCCGGCCATCGCGGCCGGGATGCCGCAGGCCCCTAGCAGGGCGGCTGCAATCCAGGTTCGTGCTACCAGCTTCATCAATGTCTCCATTTCCCGGCAACAAGCCAAATGGGTTCCTCTGCTATGCGCGTCGTCCTTACCGGATGAGGGTTCAGCCCTGCGACTTTAGCCACGGCCTGTGGAGCGGCGATCTGCGGCCGGTCGTCCAGTTGCGGACCCCTGGCCCGACGGTACCCGAGCCGTTGCGGGCCTGCGGAGCAGCGGTACGGGGCGCGGGACTTGCATAGTAACCGACGCCTTGCGCGCCGGAAGCATAAACGAATCGGGGGCTTGCCGTCGCGGCCGCCTGAGCCTGCGAGATTACGGCTTCCAACGCCCTCGAGGCCGGAGCAGCCCCTTCCTCGGCTCCTGCTCGGGCGATGACGACAACGCCCGCAAGCCCGCAAAGCAGGAGGATCCCCGCCGTCGGCGCAGTCTTCAACCCTGGACGCATTACAACAAACACTCCCTCGGGATCGATATCCCCTGAACAGCCGGGTGCGGGCGCGATCCCGTCCCGCCCCACCCCGCAGTGTTTACGCCTGCCTGACGGCGCGGTTGATCATGATGGAATCGAAGCGGAAATGCGCCGAAGTGCGGAACAGGTCGCCGAGGTGGCCGGCAGGGAATGTCAGCCCGGTTACGGCCGATTGGTCGAACGGCTGAACCACGCTCACCGAAGTCTTCCTCCGCTGACCTCGTCGAAGCCGCCCGAACTTGGCGAACTTTCCCGTCACGCTTAGATGATTATCACTTCCGATCGGCATTGCAAGAGGCAGACGGGGCAAATCGTCAAGAGTCGTGGATGGAAGTGATACCGGGGACGTTCTTCACCGCTGACACGCTCTTTACAGTTCCTCTTTCGCGTAACAAAACCGAGCAAATTGAGAAGGCTCATCCTGCGTTTCGGGGGGTTGGCATGACTAGCAGTTCAATCAGCGCGCCCAGCAACGCTTTGCCCCGTTTTCGAACATTATGAACGAACTCAAAGAGCCCCAGGTAAAGAGGCAATTTCT
>JBAUOX010000469.1:0-2049 GCA_049579985.1 Isosphaeraceae bacterium
GCGGAGCTCTTGGCTGGGAGCTGAGCTATTTGCTGACCTCAGCCGGCGCTACCGGGATCGACGTCGGCGCGGCGCTGAGACCCGAGACGCACCACCAGCTCACCCCTGCGAACCTCGTGATGGTCCATGAAGGTCCGGCCGACCAGTCGCCCCGGGTGTTGACGTTCGGACTCGGCAGAGAGGATTTCGTAACGATCTACACGGGTTGAAACCCGGTAGCTTTCCTTTTCAGGTTCACGCTGGGCCAGATTGGCCCGCATGCTTAGGCGCCGTTACGGACGCCCTGCCAGGGGGTTTCCCCCTCGGCTCGTGCCATCCCTTTCGGGGGCTTGTACGAAGCGCCTCGCGGCGTGTTCGCATCGCCCGAAACACTGTTGCTCCCTTGCGGGAGTGCCCTTGGGCGTTTGAGCTTTGATCTTGGTTACTGTTTTACGGCGGCATCTTCTCCCGCCAACCGCCAACAGCGAGTTGTCAAAGAACGAACCCAGTATACCATGGGCCTGCGGGAGAGTTCCAGGTTCGTTGCTATTTATCAACATGCGAAAGGGGGGCTGAAGCCCGAATCACGGCGCTCCTCCACTGCCCTTGAAAGGGCGTGGGTTCCGCGGGCTAAAGCCTCGATATTGCTGATCGACTGAAACGCGCTAGACTCGATGACGTATCGGTGAAGAATCTGCGAGAGAGGGGCCTCGCCGGCGAACGCGGCTGCCGGGTCGCCTTTGCTTCCTTTACCGACCCTCCAGGACCGCCCACCATGCCTAGATCCTTGATTCCCACGGGGATTTTATCCTCCCGCAACTATCCTGGATTCCTCGGTGCGCTCTTCCTCGTGTTGCTGCGGATCGCCATCGGCTGGCATTTTCTGACCGAGGGGCTCGACAAAATCGAGTCGACGCGATACGGCAAGCCACCGTTTTCCGCCGAGGTTTACCTGAGGAGCTCCGCCGGTCCGCTGGCTCCTCAGTTCCGTCGCATGCTGCCCGACGCCGACGGCCGGGCCCTGCTCGACCCGGCTCGGCTCAAATCGGGCTGGAGCGAGACCATCGAGCGGATCGAGAAACATTACAGGTTCACCGATGACCAGAAGTCCAGGGCGAAGGCGCTGCTCGAGCAGGGCAACGCCTGGGCCGACGTCTGGTTCAACGCCTACGACAACCGTGAGGCGCGGGAGAAGTACCTGAGCGAGCTCACAATGGTCGAGCAGACCGAGCGGCATCCGGACGCGCCGGCCTATGAGCGCGAGCGGGCCTGGGAGACGCGGTGGACGCTCGAGGGCGACCGCAAGAAGCTGACCGCGCCGCTGGTCGCGAAAGGCCAGGAGCTGGCCGACGCGGTCGTCGCCCTGAAGACCCCGGAGCAGCAGGCGTCGGCCGGCGATTATTCCGCGCCTTTGAGCTTCCTGGACGTGGCGAACTGGCTGACGACGTTCGGGCTCTGCGGCATCGGCGTCTGCCTGATCCTGGGGTTCCTGACCCCGCTGGCTGCCATCTGCGCGGCAGCCTTCCTGGCGCTGCTCTATCTCTCCATTCCGCCCTGGCCGGGCTTGCCGCCCAACCCCAAGACCGAGGGGCATTACTGGATCGTCAGCAAGAACCTGGTCGAGCTGATCGCCTGCCTGCTCATCGCCGTCACGGCCAGCGGCCACTGGTTCGGCCTCGATGCGCTCTTCTTCGGTGCGCGCCGCCGTCGCCGCTGGGCGCGGTACGAGAGCAGGCTGGCGGAGAAGTACGGCATCACCGCAAAAGGCAAGGCATCGTAAGTCGATTCCCTGAAACCAGTCCACGTCGCGACTCGATCTTGATTCTTACCGTTCGTAGAGGAGCGAGCAATGACCAACCTGACCCCCGAAGAGCGCATCCTGGGCCGAGAGAACGCGGATCGGGCCATCGGCATGACCCGGCGCGACTGGCTGATCGCCGCCGCCGCCACGCCGGCCCTGGCCGGCTTCTATTTCGGCTACAAGGACATGGGGAGCAAGCCCCCGGTCAAGGCTGCGATCATCGGCACCGGCGACGAAGGTTGCCAGGCGATGATCCGTTATCACAATCG
>JBAUOX010000470.1:0-2121 GCA_049579985.1 Isosphaeraceae bacterium
CGTGGCACGCGCGACGGTGGAGGTCGAACGAACGATGGCTGAGCCTCGCTTCCTCGTCCGTCGCGATGGTCACCGCGTGCTGATCGCCCTCGATAGCGAGCTGGCAAGCTACGCCGGCAAACTCGGGGACGAGGCTGACAAGTTGGCTGGCGAAGATCCCCTGGCAGCCCCTGCACGGGCCCTGGAGCGACTTCGTCAGGTCTTCCCTCCTTCCAGGGTCAGGGTCCCCATCGCCGACACACGGCTCGTCCGGCTTGCGGCGGCGGTCTCGGAGAATGCGGCCGTGTCAAGCCGGCAAGAGCTGTATCCCCGAGGGATGCCGGCGGCCCGGACGCTCAAGCTTTCCCAGGGAGCCTTGCTCGGCGTGCGGACTCTGACGGTCGCTCAGATCCGGGAGCGGGTGGCAAGCCGCTATCCCGATGCCGAGCGGCTGCCCGATCGGCCGGAGCTCGATGGGCTGCTCCGGGATGCCGGGTTCGAGCTCTGCTGGGACCCCGCCGCCCGGGATGGCGCCGGATGCTATGTCAGCCCGCATCGAAACCCGATCTCGGTCAGCAGCCAGAGTCAGTCGATCTCACGGGTTCAAACCGCGACCGGGCAGGTCAACGAGAGCGAGATCACGCCCGAGGAGGCGGATGCCCGCCAGTTCGAGGAACGCCTCCGGCGCGCTCTCAAGGAAGGCTCGTTCCTGACGCTGCTGGTCAACCCGAAGTACCACGAGCGCGCCCTCGACGAGCTCTGTCGACGGTTCCCTGTTCAGCTCGTTGACTTCGAGGGGCTCTTCCTTGACTGCCTCAAGCAGATTGCCGACAAGGCACGTGTCACGTGGAACCTCGTCCTCGAGACCGACGCCAGACCGCGAGAGGGCGACTGGAATAAACTGATGATGCTGGTTGCACGGGCCATGCCGGTCGTGGAGGAGCGGCTGCTCCAGGTCGACAAGACGATGCTCATGATCTACCCCGGCCTCCTGGCGCGGTACGATCAGATGGAGTTCCTGAGCCGATTGTCCCAGAAAGTCGGGCGGCGCGGCGGAATTCCCGGTCTCTGGCTGCTGGTGCCTGGCGATCATCAAGTGCTGCTGGACGGAAAACCAATCCCCTTGATCGGTCCCGGCCAGCGGGCTCGAATCCCGGAAAGCTGGATCGGCAACAGGCATCGTTCAGGGTAGAGCGGTTTTCATTAAGCTCGGAAGGAGCGACAGTTCATAGCCTGGGGCGTCAGCCCCAGGACCCAGAGAGATGACAAAAGAATCCTTTTCCAGCCCCGACTGGGCGACACGCGCGAGCCGAGGCCGAGCCGTCCTGTCGCCCCGATTGGGGCTCGGAACGGGGAACGGCAGGGCTCGCCTGGGCACTTCCTGGGGCTTACGCCCTCAGGCTATGAACTTCCGCCGCTACGCGGCTGGGGGGTACCTCGTGATCTGCAATCCGTGAATCTGCCGTTGTGGGCTGCATGTGGGCGATGCGAAGGTAAACCGCTCTGAGGTCCGACTACCGATGATCGATCGTGCCGCTCTCCTTTCGGACCTCCAGAAGCTGCTCAAGAAGCTCGAGGCCGACTTGCTCGAACGGAGCCAGTCGACCGAGATTCCCGGAGTGGGGGCGCGGTTGCGCCAGGAGTACGAGGAGGCGACAGAGGCCAACCGCACCGCACAGACTTTCGAGGAGTGGCGGAGTGATGACATCACCCAGACTGCGGCCGCCTGGGTCCTCTCCTGCGTGTTCGTGCGGTTCCTGGAGGACAACACGCTGATTGACCCGCCCAGGATCGCCGGGCCGGGAGAACTGCTACAGCGGGCCCGTGATGAGCATGAGCTTTACTTTCGCTCGCACCCCACGCTCAACGACCGCGATTACCTGATCGCTGTTTTCGACCGACTTGAGGTGTTTCCGGCAACGAAAGACGTCTTCGGCGAGCACAACCCGATCCACGATATCCCGAACTGGCTCAGCGGCGATGCGGCCGGGGAGCTACTCCGCTTCTTCCAGCGGATCGACCCGAACACGGGGGCGCTGGCCCACGACTTCACCGACTCGAGCTGGGACACGCGGTTCCTGGGCGACCTCTACCAGGACCTCTCCGAGGAGGCACGGAAGCGGTACGCGCTCCTCCAGACTC
>JBAUOX010000471.1:0-2008 GCA_049579985.1 Isosphaeraceae bacterium
CGGCAAGAAGGTGGAGATGGCGGTCAATCGATCGAGCCTCGGATACAATGCTGGCGGTGTGACGTTCCCAGTTCCTTTCCGAAGAGGGGTCTCCCATGTCCAACTTCCAGCGACGGGACTTTTTGACAGGGGCCGCGGCGTTCGCGGCCGCCACGACCGCAACACTCGCCGGGACCAGGCGGGCTGTAGCCGACGACAAGCAGCCTGAGCCGGTCCGCGGCCAGAAGGGCGCATCGATCATTGGTCCGACGAACCCCGCCCGCGAGGCCCAGAACCTGGACAGGCTCGCGCCCCCGGAGACGGACCACGGCACGATGCCCAACCTGAGATTCTCATTCGCCGACGTCCACAATCGGTTGCAGCCCGGCGGCTGGGCTCGGCAGGTGACGGTCCGCGAAATGCCCGTCGCCACGCAGCTTGCCTGCGTGAACATGCGGCTCAAGGCCGGCGCGGTGCGGGAGATGCACTGGCACAAGGAGACCGAGTGGGGGTACGTGCTCAAGGGCCGGATGCGGATCACCGCCGTCGACGGGGAAGGTCGTGCCTTCCAGGACGATATCAGCGAGGGCAACCTCTGGAACTTCCCGAGCGGCATCCCGCACTCGCTCCAGGGACTGCAAGGGGACGGTTGCGAGTTCCTGCTCGTGTTCGACAACGGCAACTTCAACGAGGATGAGACTTTCCTGGTCACGGACTTTCTGGCCCACATCCCGAAGGAGGTCCTCGCCAAAAACTTCGGCGTGCCCGAAAGCGCCTTCGCGAACATCCCCAGGCAGGAGCTCTACATCTTCGAGTCGCAAGTGCCCGGCCCGCTCGCTGCGGATCGGGTCGTCGGCGCCGGGCCGGTGGCCGTGACCTACAGCCACCGGCTGATGGACCAAGAGCCGATCCAAACAACGGGGGGCAGGGTCCGCATCGTCGACTCCTCCGTGTTCCCGGCGACGACGACGATCTCAGCCGCGTTGGTCGAGGTCGAGCCCGGCGGGATGCGCGAGCTGCACTGGCACCCGAATTCCGACGAATTGCAATACCACATCTCGGGCCAGTCCCGTATGACGGTGTACGCCTCCGGTGCGACCGCGGGCACCTTCGATTATCAGCCGGGCGATGTCGGCTACGTGCCGAAGAGCATGCCCCACTACATCGAGAACACGGGCACCACAACGTTGCGGTACCTCGAGCTGTGGAAGACCGACAAGTTCTCCGACGTCTCGCTGGCGCAGTGGTTGGCGTTCACGCCGTATGAGCTTGTGAAGGCGCACCTGAACATCGACAAGTCGGTCCTGGCGAAGGTCTCGACACACAAGACGCCGGTGGTGCCGGGCTGAGGCGGTGGTAACCGAAGGAGATCTTCCTCGATCGAGCTCGTTCGTAAACTCAATGAAATTGCGCAAGCAATCCAGCGAGGTAGAGAATCCTGGCAGAGAACCCGGCCCAACCCGTGCGCCCGACGCAGATCGCGAAAAACATCGGGATCGCGCGCATCAGCAAGCCGCCCGTCAATCCCCTCAGCGGCGACGTCTGCGATAAGCTGCTCGAGTCCTTCGACCTGCTCGACCGGGCGGTCCGCCGTTTGCAACTGCTTTGCGCGCATCTCCCGAGAGCACTGCACGGTGTCGCGAGGCTCTCTCGGGGAAACCAGACGGTTCTGGATCTGGCAGCCGATTTCCCAGGCTGTGTGGAACATCTACCATCGCGGATAGCCGCGACAGTGGAGTTCAGCAACCGACATTCTCGACGCGCGAGCCGCGATGATCTTCTCGGGATCGATTCAAGATTTCAAGATCTGTACCGCATTTGCCGATAATACGGAAAGGTAACTGTTAAGCCGTTCCCTACGCGCACGCTGGGCGCAGCCACACCAGATTGGCGGTGGATCGAGATCGATGAGCGAGCCGAGATGGGGGGTGGGTGGGTTGGACTTGGCCGAGTCGGCTCGTCACGCGGAGCGACTAACTGGTGTCCGTTGCCGTGGCCAGCGGAAGCGGCAATCGTTCACCGCGCAGCT
>JBAUOX010000472.1:0-9760 GCA_049579985.1 Isosphaeraceae bacterium
CCTCGGTACCGCCCGTCGAGGCGCCGAGGGCGATCACGCGTTTCGCCGGCGCCGGCAGGGGCCGCGGCGGCACCTCGGGCGCGTGCCGCTTCGTGCGCCACTGGAGCACATCGTCCTGATAGGCCCGGCGAACCGCCGCCTCGATGGCCGGCTGTAGAGCCAAGGTTTCCCGGACCAGGTTGGTTGCCGGCTTGGCGAACACCGCCGACCGCGACACTGTGAGAGCATCGATGACTGCCTCGCGGTCACCGCCTTCCAGGGCCGTGAACAGCACCACGGGAATCGGCCACTGTACGCGCAGGCGACAGAGCCGCTCGATCTCCGGTGCGAGGGGCGCCTGCACGTCGAGTACGATGACTTCCGGCCGGGCCACCCCTAGCCGGCGCTCCGCCGCGCCGGTGCCGGAGACGGCTGCCACGACCTCGACCGCCCGCGAGTCGCGCAGCGCGTCCGACAGCGCCTTGCGCGCCAGCGGCATCGGGTCGATGACCAGCAGCCTGGTCCTGTGCTCAACGCCTGGCGGCATCAGAGTACCTCCGGTCGCTGGTACACGGCAGGGCGAACGGAGCGGTAGCCGGCGCCGTCCGGGGCGATCGTCTCGGCGTGGCCGATGAACAGGTAGCCGCCCGGCGCCGTGACCTGGTACAGCGCCGACACCAGCCTGCGGCGCGCCGGCGGGTCAAGGTAGATCATTACGTTGCGGCAGAAGATGGTGTGGAAGGGCTTCTTGAACGCGAAGTTCCCGGTCACCAGGTTGAACTGGCGGAACAGCACCTCCGCGCGCACCGGCGTAGCCACGGCAAGGCGGCCGTCGGCCTGGGGGAGGAAGTAGCGCTGTCGAAGGCCGGGCGGCACGCGCTGCACCTGCTCGCGGCTGTAGACGCCGGCCGCCGCCTGGCGCAGCGCCTTCAGCGACAGGTCCGTCGCCAACAGGCCGGCGTTGAAGCGGGCGTAGCGCGGCCCAAAGATGTCGAGCATGGTCATGACGATCGAGTAGGCTTCCTCGCCGGTTGAGGCCGCGGCACACCACAGGCGCAGGTCGTTGTCGCCGCCGCGCGTCAGCGACGCCTCGATCTCCGGCAGCACGTCGGTGCGGAGAAACTCGAAATGCGCCGGCTCACGGAAGAAGTAGGTGTGATTGGTGGAGATCAGGTCGGCCAGCACCTCCAGGGCCTGCCCGCTGACGTCGCTCTCGACATAATCGACGAACGCCTCGTACGACTCAAAGCCGAGGGTCTGAACGTGGCGGCCCAGGCGGTTGATGACGAGGAACTGTTTCTGCGACGCCAGATGGATGCCGAATTGACCGCGCACCAATTCGCAAATACGCCGGTAAGCGCGCTCGGTGAGCGGCAGGGGCGCCCCCACGTTGTCAAGCGGTTTTGTTCCGTTCGGGTCGCGCTTCATGACGAACGCCTGCATGCCGTTGGCAAACACGGAGTGCAACTCGCTACCGTGTTCCTTCACCTCGGGCAGCCATCCTCTCCCACGCGGATCTTCCCCGTATCGACATCATACACCCAGCCATGGATGCGCGGCAGAGCGCTCTTCTTGTGCGGGTTCTTGATGAGCGCGAACATCTTCAGATGCTGGATCTGCAGACGCACGTTCTCTTCAACTAGCAGGTCCAGCTTCTGCTCGCGCGTCAGGTTCCGCTCCAACGCGAGGCGATCGACCTTGGCCTTGGCGCCGCTGGCGATCAGCAGCCAGTCGGCGAGGTAATTCTCCTCGACCCCGTGCTCGATCGCCGCGGTGCCGCCACACTTCGTGTGCCCGCACACCACGATATCGGGGATCTTCAAATGTGCCACCGCGTACTCCACGATCGCCGCGACGTTCACGTCGTTGAAGGCCACGATGTTGGCGATGTTGCGGTGGACGAAGATCGTGCCCGGCTTGCTCCCGGTGACCACGTCTTCGCTGACGCGCGAGTCGCTGCAGCCGATCCACAGCACCTGGGGCGACTGCTGGTGTGCGATGCGCTGGTAGTGCTCGAGATGGGTATGGAATTCGTTCTTGACGAAGGCGGCGTTCCCGTCGAGCAGCTCACTGATCATGGATCACCTCAAAGAGAGAAAAACTCACGAATTCGGCGAAAGAAATCGGACTTGGCCTCTGCCTTGTGGGCGCTGTCCTGAATGCTGCGAGCCAACCCGGTCTGACGCTCGACGAGTACGCGGCTGATGGCCTCGGCCAAGTGAGGTGACTGGCGCATCACCGCCTCGAACGCGGGTTTGTCGATCATCAACATCCGGGACTGGACCGCCGTGGTCACCGTCGCCGAGCGGGGTTCGCCGGTCAGCAGGGACATCTCCCCGAAGAAGGCGGAGGGGCCGAGACGATTCACCTCCACCGGTGGGGCGTTGTCGCGGGCCACGGAGATGACCACCTCGCCGAGGTCGATCACGAAGAGGCTCTGGCCCGGATCGCCCTGACGGAGGACGACCTCGCCGCGCCCGAAGATTACCTCACGCCCCTGCTGGGCGAGCTGCCGCAGCGATGGCTCCGGCAGAACGCGGAAGACATCGACACGTTCCAGGAGGCGCAAGCGTCGCTCCTCGCGCCCGTTGGGCGACTCCAGAGTGGGAGGCGCCGGCAGCTCGGTCATCCGCACCGCGTGCATCGCCACGGGAATCTCGATACCGTTGCGGGCGAAGGCATACCAGATGCGATCGAGGGCTCCGCCATCGACGCGTTCCGGACTGCCGAACTCTACCGTGAACAATCGCACTACGTATTCGACTCCCCGCTCGGTGAAGGCATTGGTCGCCACCAACGGCGCCGGGTTCGACAGCACTCCCCAACTGTCGCGAATCGCCTCCAGAATGATCTCTTGCACCCGATTGGGCGGCACCTCGTAGGGGGCGACAACATAAATCGACTTGCGAACCCACGGCTCCGGTTTGGTGAAGTTGCGGACGCAGGCGTTGGCCAGCACGCCGTTGGGCAGGATCACCTCGGCCAGGTCGAACGTGATCACTTTCGTCTCGCGCCAGTTGATCTCGGTCACCTTGCCGACATGGTGTGGCTTGTCGTCGAACTGAATCCAATCGCCGACCTGGAAATGCTTGAGATGTAGGGTGAGTCCGGCGAGCAGGTTGCCAAGCGTGTCGCGCATGGCGAAACCGAGCATGGCCGTCAGCACTGCCGAGCCAGTGAATAACGTCTCCCCTTTGACGCCGGCATTCTCCAGCACGATGAGGAGCGCCAACATCAGGATGCCGACTTGGATCAGGTCGAGGGCGATCTTGGACAATGGCCGGCCGAGCTTCTCCAGAACCAACACCTCGAAGAGCAGGAACAGCGTCTGGGCCAGCGCGGCGAGGAAGAAGAATAGCACGACGTTGTGGAGGAACAGTCGACGTCGTTCCCAATCCGGCTCGGGGAAGAAGGCCCGAACCGCCAGGAGGGTGAAGTCGAGCGAGATATAGACGACAAAGAAGATCGCTGGAACGCGAAGCCGGCTGCGCCACTGGCGCGGCAGGACGAACGCGAGGCCCACCAGGGAAACGAGAACGGCAGGAATGCCCCAACCGCCAAGCAGCAGAGCGTTGTCGCGCATCAACGCAGAGGCGTAGGCGAAGAGGGGCACCAGGAGGGTACTGCTGGGGTGGCTCACCGGGTTCATCGGTTCGGGTCCTTTCCTCTCCCTGCAGAAGATGCAAGTTCGTTACTTTGACTCCAGGGTCCAGACACCCTCCCAGGCTTCCGGCGGATGAGCGAGGAGCTGCCGGCAGCGCTTCTGGTAGAGG
Source organism: Isosphaeraceae bacterium (assembly GCA_049579985.1). GTDB lineage: Bacteria > Planctomycetota > Planctomycetia > Isosphaerales > Isosphaeraceae > Aquisphaera. The sequence continues at coordinate 3,753 of JBAUOX010000472.1, forward strand.
CGGGATGGGTTGAGGCGTCCTTCTTCGGCGATCGCCTCCAGGGCTTCCGTCGCCTGGAAGATTTCCAGCGCGCGGGCGAAATCGCCAGCCCGGTAGGCGTCCATGCCGCGGGCGAACTCGGCCAGTAACTGATCCTGGGTCGCCGTGGTCTTGCCACGCTCCCCCAGCAATTCAAAGCAGCCGAGCGGCTGGTTCTTCCCCTTGACCCGCACCAGGTCGATGAGCCGGGCCGCGAATCGGTCCCGGACCGGCGCGAGCGTGGACTCGCCGATCAGGATGTCCAGGCCGTATTGCTTGGAGGCCGATTCGAGGCGGGCCGCGACGTTGACCGTATCGCCGATAATGGTCAGGTCCATGCGTGCCTCCGCGGCGCCGAGGTCGCAGAGGATCACCTCGCCGGTGTTGACGCCGATGCGGATGCGGATGGGGTCGGCGGCCAGCGTGGGATTCGCCGCGTTCATGGCGGCGATTTGGGGCCGCATCGCCAGGGTCGCACGCAGGGCGCGCTCGGCCGACGCCGCCGGGTCGTCGTCCATCCAGAAGGCCATGCAGGCGTCGCCGATGAATTTGTCGATGTCGCCTTGCGCGGCCATGATGATCCGCGTCATGACCTCGAAGAGGGCGTTGACCTGGGCGACGACCTCGCGCGGGGCGTACGTCTCGCAGCGGGTGGTGAAACCGGCGATGTCGCTAAAGAACACCGTCGCCCGCTTGCGATAGGCGCGGGCCGACGACGCCTTACCGGCGAGGACCGACTTCTCCAGGGCCATCCGCAGGGAGGCCTTGGAAACATATTTCTGCAGGTGGGCCTTCTCCTGCGCCGCCCGCCGGTCGGCCAGGACCCGTTCGACCGACGCCAGCAGGCTGTCCATGGTGAACGGCTTGCTGATGACTCCCGCCGCCCCGGCATTCAGCACCATCTTGGCGTCGGCCTGACTGTCGCGCGAGGTCAGGATCAGCACGTCGGGCTGCCGGTCCGACGGCAGGCTGCGCAGGGCCGCCACCAGGTCGATCACGCTGCCGTCGGCCAGGCTCATCTCGGCGAGGACCAGGTCGAAGCCGGTCCGCTTGACGAGGCGGCGCACCTCCTTGAGCGTGGCCGCCGCCCGCGCCCCGAAGCCTTGCTTGGTGAGCGACTTGCAGATGCCCTTGGCCATCTGCTCGTCGGCCTGGACGATGAGGACGTTCTCCCGGCCGCCGCGGGCACGGTTGAACACCTTCTTGATGCGGTCGAGCAGCTCGGGGATCACCACCGGCTTGGTGATGTACTCGTCCACGCCCGCCTCGAAGCCCTTCTGTTGGTCGGACGCCGAGCCGAGCGTGCTGGACATGATGATGTAACTGTCGGCGATGCCCTCCGTGTGACGGACGGCGGCGCACACCTCGAAGCCGTTCATTTTGGGCATTTCGATGTCGCAAATGATCAGGTGAGGCTTGCACTCCTTCGCGCGGGCCAGTCCTTCTTCGCCGTTGAACCCCTGGAAGACCTGATAGCCCTGCTCGCGCAACGACGGCACAAGGTGGTTGTGGACCAGCTTGGAGTCGTCGATGAGCAGGATGCGCCGGCTGGTGTCGCGCAGTGCCGCGAGGGCCGCACGCAGCTCGTCGAAACCGATCGGGTACTGCAGGAAGGCATCGACCGAGGCGCCGGCCTCTTCGCCGGTCAGGTAATCCGCCGACAACAGCAGGACGCGAATCTCCTCGCCGAAGAGACGCTTCAAGCGCGACGACAGCTCGATCAGGTTCTGCTCCGCCGTCTCCGACTGGAGTACCAGGACGCCCGAGGGAGACTCGGCGATCATCTGCGCCAGGTTCTCCGCGGCGACGGACGTGCAGGGTGTACCGCCGCCAGCGAACGCCTGCTCAAGGTAGCTCCGGTAGAGTTCGTCTTCCACGCACAGGACGAGATTGCCGTTGGTGGCGGCCATCGTGCCTCTCCTATTTGAAAGGATGAAGGATGAATCGAGACAGATCACTTTCATCCTTCGTCCTTCATCCTTCCTCCGAATCCTTCATCGTTTCGGTGCGCAGGCAAGCCCGGTCCAGATGCTGGACCAGCAGGTCGGGATCGACGGGTTTCTCAAGATACTCACGGACGCCGAGGTGGGCGGCGCGGTCGTGCTCGGCGTCACTGATGCGGCTGGTGATGAAGAATACCGGGCTGTCCTTGTGGCCGGGCAGACGGCGCAACCGCTCGACAAACTCGAAGCCGTCCATCAGCGGCATGGCGACGTCCACGCAGAAGGCCGAGTACCGGCGGCTGCGCAAGCGCTTGAGCCCCTCGAAACCGTTCTCGGCCGTCTCCACAGTGTATCCGGCCTGGCTCAACAGGGAGCTGAGATGGGTGCGCTGGATGGCCGAGTCGTCCACCACAAGCAGTGCGTGCTGCTTGCGGCGGCCCTGGTCCGGGGCCGCCGCCGCCAGGGTCACGGGCTTGCGGACCTGGGTGTTGACGATTTCCCAAGCGTTGAGGATGAGGACCAGCCTGCTGTCGCTCAGAATGGTGCAGCCCATGACGAAGGGCACCTTTTTCAGCAGCCGGCCCAGGCTCTTGATGAGTACCTCTTGCCGGCCGAGTACCGCATCCACCAGGACGCCGACCCGCCTCTCGCCCTCGGCGAGGATCACCAGCGTCACCTCCCGCTCGGCAAACAGGCTGGGCGGAAAGTCCAGGATGTTCGACAGCGTCATGACCGGCAGGGTGGTGCCGCGGTGGTTGTACAGGGTGTTCTCGCTGACGTGGCGGATCTCGTCGAGCCGGACCGTAAGGATCTCCTCGACGTGCTGGATCGGGAAGGCGAACTGGTGCATACGTTCGCGCACGAGGAGGATCCCGACCACCGCCAGCGTCAAGGGCAGCTTCATGCGGATGGTCGTTCCCTGACCGGGCGTACTGTCCACGACAATATTGCCCTGAACGTGGCTGATGGCGGTCTTGACCACGTCCATGCCGACGCCGCGCCCCGACACCGTGGACACCGTGGCGGTGGTGGACAGGCCCGGCTCGAAGATGAGCTGGAAGATTTCCTGGCGCGTCAGCGTGGGGGCCTTTTCGGCGTCCACCAGACCGTTTTCGACCGCCTTGGCGAGCACTCGGTCGGTGTCGATGCCCTTGCCGTCGTCGCGGACCTCAATGACGGCGTGCGAGCCGTGGTAGTAGGCGCGCAGGACGATGTCGCCGGTTTCGGGCTTGCCCCTGGCCAGTCGCGTCTCGGGATCCTCGACGCCGTGGTCGAGGGAGTTCCGCAGGATGTGCAGCAGCGGATCGGTGAGCTGGTTGATCATCACCTTGTCCAACTCGGTGTCGGCCCCGCTGACCTCCAGGCGGACCTTTTTGCCCAGTTGCCGGGCCATCTCGCGCACCTCGGTAGGAAAGCGGTCGAAGAGTTGCGCAATCGGCACCATGCGGAAACTCATCGCCCCGGTCTGGAGGCGGGCGCTGAGTTGCTCCAGGTGTTCGACGTTCTTCTGCAACCGCTTGCGGACTTCGTCGATGGACAGCAAGTTGAGCGTCAGCTCCTCGGGCGTGGAGAAGCCGCGCTGCTCGGCGTCGGCGCTCAGTTCCAGGTGGAAGCGGTTGACCAGGGCGGAGAGTTTTTCGGGCAATACGCGCCCGCTGCGGTTCGCGAACAGGGTCCGCAGCTCGCCGACCAGGCGGTGGTTGGCCTCCGCCAGCCGGTCGAGTACCGCTTCCAGGCCGAACTCGTCCATCCGCTGTAGCGCTTGCTTGAAGTGGCGGACGGTGGCGCTCATGGCGGCCACGTCGCTGGCGAGGCGGATGCGACTGATAAAGACCTCCGAGGCGGTGTTCAGCACGTCGTCCAACTTTTCGGTCGGGATGCGAATGTTGTCGGGGGCAGCGGGTCGGGGGGCGGCCACGGTCTTCGGTGCTGCGGCGGCCGGGGCTGGCGCGAGGCTCGCAGCCTCCTGCTTCGCCGTTGCGGGTACTGCCGCCAGTGTCTGCCCGGACTCCAGGGCGGCCAGCGTTGCCAGGACCGGGCCGATCCGCGTATGCAGGGGGCCGCGTGAGGCGACCTCGTCCACCATCTCCTCGAGCAATTTCTTGCCGTCGAGCAACACGTCGATCAGCGGCGTGCTGACCGGGCGCGTCCCCTTGCGCACCTGGTCGAGCAGCGATTCCATGCGGTGGGCCAGCGCCTCCATCTTGCGGACCGTCAGCAGACGCGCTCCTCCCTTGACCGTGTGGACCGAGCGGAACAGGTCGTTGACGAGCGGTACCGGGTCGGCGGCCCCCTCCAGCTCGACCAGCCGGTGGCCAATCTGGGCCAGGTTCTCGCGCGACTCCTCGCAGAAATCGCTGGTCAGGCCGACCTTGTCCGCCGGAATCTGTAACTCTTCCGGTCCATCGTCGCACTCGGGGCCGGCGGGAACCGCCGCCGTGGCCGGCGTCGCCGACGCGGCGGGAACGGGAACCGGCAACTCCACGACTGTGGTCGGTTGCGGCAACGCCGCGGGGGCGGCCGGCGGGGGCGCCAGGGTCTGCCGCAGCGGCTCGGCCAGGTAGGTCCGGCATTCCTCGATGACGTCCGTCAGATCGCGCTCGCTGCCACCGCGGGCCGAGAAGTCGTCGAGGATGCCCCGCGCCGTCGTCGTCAGCAGGCTGACGACGTAGTCGAGCGAATGGCGCTCGAACGCCTGCAAGGCCCGGCCCAGGTCGAGTCCGAAGTCGAGGACGGCCAGTACATGCGTCAACTTGGGCAACTGCAAGAGCGCGGCCATGCCGGAGACCACATGCCCGCGGCGGTAGAGCTGATCGAAGACGCTTTCTTCCTGACCCTTGACGGCTTTGACCGTGTCCCCAACCCAGGCGAGGGCGGTGCCGGCCTCCGCGCGCAGACGCGGCAACAGAGCCTGGACGACCGGGCCAGTCGGCGTCGAGACGGCCGGCTGATCATCCGGCCAGACGTCGAGCAACGTCGGGGGATAGGTTTTCACCCTTCCGACCTCCGATACGGTTGTAACGGCGGCGCGTCGAAGACGGCGGACACCGCCAGGACGAACAGGGTGCCATCCTCACCTTCATGCATGCCGGCCGCGAAGCGGGTCATTGCTCCCGACAGGACCATGTCGGCTTTCTGGAACTTCTCCGGCGCCAGCCGGCGGATGCCGGTCACCTTGTCCACGCACAGGGCCAACTCGGCACTCTCCTCCTTCAGGACGACGAACTGGTTGCGTTCCTCCAACTGCCGGGGCGGCAAACCCAGTTCGACAGAGATGTCGAGACAGGCCAGCACCTGGCCGCGCAGGTTGATCAGGCCACGCACGATCGGCGGAACCTTGAACAAGGGGGTCACGTCGTAGCCCTCAATGATCTCGATCACGTGTTCGACCGGGATGCCGAACAACACGCGCTCAATGCGGGCGCACAAGAAGATACGTCCCTCATATTCGGCGACCGCGTCCCGGCGCACCGCCGGCCCCATAGCACCCGCCAGGAGCTGCTGGTTGGTAAAATGGCTCTTGACCAGGCGAACGATGGCGGCGACGGCCAGCAAGACCAGGACGTTGTCCCGATAGGCGCAGGCCTTCTCGACGTACGCGCCGTTCGCCTCGGCCCGACCGCCCGACTCGGAGAAGGCGTCCAGGGCGACGACGCCGACGAAGCGATCCATGGCCAGGCCGAAGACCACCCCGTCGTGCCGCACGACGACGAAGGTCTTCGACAGCACCGTCGTGCGTCCGCTGCTCAGGGCGGTCGGGTCGAAGACGGGCAGCAGGTACTCGCGGTGGGACACGTTGCCGAGGCAGCCGGGCAGCGCCCCGTGGAACGGCAGGAGTGCCGGCATTTCGACGATCTCGACCACCTGCGTGACCGGCAGGGCGTATTGCAGGCCGCCGTGGGCGAAGATGAAGAACGTCTCCGAGGCGTGCGCGTTCATGGCAGCGTTCCCCGCAACGGCTCAATACTTCTTGAAATCCCGGACGCTCGGGTCGTCCGGCGGGCCGTTCTCACGCGCCTCGAGGAGGGGTCGCCCCCCGCCCGTCGG
>JBAUOX010000473.1:0-1843 GCA_049579985.1 Isosphaeraceae bacterium
GACCAGCATCGGCTCCTTGGGATTGGCCTTCAGTCCCTGCGCCAGGATCTTCTCGGCGGCCTCGAGCTGGCTGCGATTGCGGTACTGCTCGGCCAGGTTCAGGTAGGGCCAGACCTGGTTCGGGTTCTCCTCGGTCTCCTTCAGCCAGCGCTCCTCGGGGGTGAGCCGCTCGAGCTTGGCGGCCAGCTCGTCCTTGGTCTCGGCCGCCGGCGGCCTTGAACGCTTTTCCAACGACTCCTCCAGTCCCGCGCGTTGGATCGTCGCGCTGGCCGAGAGGGCATTGATCTGGCGACTCGAGCTCTCGTCGTTGGGATCGAGCTTCTTGACCTGCTCCCAACTGGCGATTGCCTTGTGCCAGTGCTCGTTTCGCTCCTGTACGCGGGCCGCGTGACGAAAGAAATCGGCATCTTTGGCCTGGGCTTGCACCGATTCTATATACCACTCGGCAAGCATAAGAAAGCCCAATTGCTCGGCGGCCTCCGAGGCTTCTCTCGCCGCCGCGATGTCCCAGGGATTGTGCGTGAACGCGTCTTCACAGACATCCAGCGCATGGGCAAAGTTTCCTTTTGATCGGGCCGACCGAGCCCGCATCCGAATCGGCTGGCAGCGGGCGCCGACCAGCATCCCGACCTTGGACGGATCGTTGTTGAACTTCCGCCGCTGGACCCCGCGCAAGGCTTGCCGATAACTCAAATTATCAGGAGCAAGCCTGCAAGCCTGCCTGTACATGTCAATGGCATAGTCGAGGTTCGACTTGAGTGTGGCATCGTTGCCATACTGGAAGAATGTCTTGGCTTTTTGGCGATCCGGCAAGCCCGAATCCGAGGACATCGCGAGCGCTCCTACCCATCGAGAGCCCAAACCATGATGAAAATGGCGGCAGGATTGAGTCGTAGTGTATCGTATCCTTGAGCCGTCATTCTAGTGAATCCCCGGGTGCCCCACCACAAGCAGGAGCGGAGGTTTTTTGATCATGATCACGATCTTGAGAGACGCCGGTCTTTCCCGCTTGATCGAAAGCGAATCACTCGAGCGACTGGCGGAGGGATTCCAGTTCACGGAAGGGCCACTCTGGTGTTCAGACGGGTTGCTTCTGTTCCAGGATATCAAGACCGAGCGGACCTATCGCCTGGGCACCTCCGGCGCCCTCGAGGTTCTCCGCGAACAGACCGGGGCCGCCAACGGGCAAACGTTTGCCCGGGACGGCCGGATCGTCTTCTGCGAGCAGAATGGCCGCAGGATCTCCCGGATGAACCGGGATGGGTCGCGGGTCGAGACCGTGGCCGAGACCTGGTCCGGCCAGCGGCTGAACAGCCCCAATGACATCGTTGCCCGGTCGGATGGGCTGCTCTTCTTCACGGACCCTCCTTACGGGGTCGAGCCGGCACAGCGGGCGCTTCATTTCCAGGGACTCTATGCGCTCGACCTCGCCGGGAAGGGCCCCGCCGCAGTTCGCCTGCTCGCCGACGACTTCGAGAAGCCCAACGGTCTGGCGTTCTCACCCGACGAGCGGATTCTCTACGTCTGCGACACGGCGCGATACCATGTTCGGGCTTTCGAAGTGGAGCCCTCGGGAAGCCTCAGAGTGGGCTCGAGCCGAGTCTTCGCGCGGCTTGACCCTGGTCAACCCGGCGGGCCGGACGGGATGAAGATCGACCGCCAAGGCAGAGTCTACGTGGCCGTCGCCCTGGGTGTCTGGGTCTTCGAGTCCCATGGCAAGCTGCTGGGAATCATCGAGACCCCCCAGCGCCCGGCCAACCTGGCCTGGTGCGACGCGGACGCCCGGGGCCTGGCAATCACGGCCGTTGATGCCGTTTATAAGGTCCGCCTCAACGTCCCGGGC
>JBAUOX010000474.1:0-13549 GCA_049579985.1 Isosphaeraceae bacterium
GGCGGGGCTGCTGCGTCGCCTCTTCGGCGGCGGCGGCCATGATGCCCAGGCCCACCTCGTCTTCGGACCCGGTCAGAAGCAGGGTGTCGCGGTTGGGGACCATGACGACCGGATCTCCGTCCACCTCATGGGCGGCGATCAGGTCGACGAGCAGGAGCCGCGAGGGGTCGTAGTTGTCATGCCAGGCAGACCTCCAGACCCCCGGAGCCAGACGCGCGAAGCCCTGCTCGCTGATCTTCCGCAGGTTGTCGAGCGCGACATCCATTGCCTCGTCGAAGTCCACGCCCCAGCGCGTGAGTTGCTGTCCGTTGATTTGCGACATGGCGTGCGGCAGGTCGTAGACCAGGCCAGCACCGTAATGATCGGCAACCACGCGATAGGGCCAGTGGAAGCCGGTTTTGCCCTGGCTCTCCATCTGCAGCTTGAGAAGCTCGACGGTTGACCGGCTCCGGACGCCGGGCAACAGGTCGTATGCGGCGTCCTCGAACTCGTCGGGAATGCCCTTGCGGCCTTCGATCCAGCTACGGATGAAACGAGAGAGGATGCTCTTGCGCTCCGCGGACGGGGCCGCAAGGTACTCGCGGTAGGTGTTCGCAAGGTTGAACTGAAGGCTGTCGTCGCCCTCCGAAACCAGTCGGAACTGAGCGGGATCGTAACGAAGCTCGAGTGGTTCACCGGCCTTTCGCAGACCGGCGGCGACGAGCCGGGCAAACTTCTGACGACGCATGGGGGTCGTGAATCGATCGAAGAGTCCCAAGTCTGTCTCTCCCGGCGGATGTCCCGAACAACCAGGCCACGCGTGTCATCATAGCACGCCAAAGCCAGGACCCGTCGACTCGATTCTCTGATGCCGAGTCCCCGACTCATTGGCCTCTTGTCGGTGGGAGTACGATGGCGTCGATGAGGTTCTGGATCACGTACCGGAGTTGTTCAGCGACCCGGCGGCGGACCGCCTCCGGATCCTGAAGGTAGCACGGGACGAAGCGCCCCAGATCGATGGGATCGCCGATGCGAAGGAAAACGTCCCGATTGGCCAGTTGGTGTGGCCGCTTGGAACCGTAGACCTCACGTTCCAGCTTGAGAACCATCTCCGCGAGCCGCTCCTGAGACGGGTCCAGGTCGACGTAGTGCGGCTGCCAACTCCCCATCTGGGCGATCCGCTTGAGCGCTGCCAGGTCGTCGCGGAATCGCGCGCGACTCTGGTCGCTGTATTTCTTCCCCTGCCTCAACAAGTTCCGCAGGAAGGAGCTGAGCCGCCAGGTACGATCCATTGTCCCGGCCTGGGAGTGGACGGTCGGGCCTGGGTACTGGACATCCATCTGCGCGAGCACGGCTTGACGCACTTCCTGTACTCGCTCGCTCATCTCTGCGAGACGATCAGGGTCGGGCTTCAGACGATGGATCATCTCCTGGCGAGACAAGAGTTCCGCCACGATGAGAACCAATCGCCGCGGCAGCGAGCCACCGGAGATGCGCTGAAAGAGACGCTGCTCCAACAATCGGGTCCGCCGCTCCAAGATGGGACCGACGGGTCGGCGGTAACGGTACTTGAGGGCCATCGGAACCAGATATGCGGTCCAGTCCGGCTGGATCCGCCGTGCCTCGACCACGGCTTGCATCCCGATATCGACAACGCCGCTTTTTAACGGTTGTACCAGATCGTTCAGGTAATAGATTTCCCCTTCCGGGAAGACGACGAGCACCTCCTGTCCCCGTTTCACCACCTCGATGGCGGAGCGTTTTGCCTGGTCGTTCCGGCCTCCGCGCTCCACCGAAAAAGCTCCCAGGCGCTGGAGCCACCAGCCGGCGATACCGCGGCCTTCGTCGAACGCCTCACGGTTCATCATGTAGAGGAACCGGCGGTTGCAGCGGTGGGAGAGTTCCAAGCAGGCCTTGAAGTCTGTCTCATCGGCGTGGTTGGAGGCGAGGATGATGCCCGCCCCCCGCGGGAGATCCCGCAGCACCTCAAGGTCGCGCCGTTCAAGACGCAGACGGTTGCGCCAGGCCAGATCGAGTCTGAGGTAAGTCTGAACGGGCCAGAGCACCCATCTCTGAGGAGTGGCCGGTCGAAAACTCGGGTTTTCCGACATGGCGTCCTCTTGCTCGACTGCCGGTTTTCCCCGGCCCTGACGGAGTGCTCGTTCAGATCGGTTTTCTGTTCACGGTCCCGCGAGCGGTACTTCGACCAGCGCTCATATCGCGAGGTCTGACGACGCGATAGTGGCATAGCTCCGCGATTCAGGAGTTCGACTACTTCTTGACTTCGCGGACCTGCGGTGACTCGGCCAGGGTGAAGAGCACAACCTCTTCACCAGTTACGGTACTGATGTCGTGGTGCAGACTCAACACCTTGATGCCGGTGACGTCTACGACCACCGCCTCCATGAGCGGCCGCGCGGTTTCGATAAGATGGGTCCGAACTTGTTTGAGCAAGACTCTCTCCTTCTCGGCCGGAAGCGACTCGACCAGATGCTGTTCGGCGGCTGTCAGTACGCCCTGGAGCCGGACCACGACCAGATCATCAATCAAGTGTGTGCGGATATCCTTGGGTCCGCGGCCCATGTGTTCCAGCTCGAAGCCACTCATGCCCTGGCAGATGGAGGCTTCGATCTCACCCCGCGTTTTCATGGTGACCTCCGACGCGTCTGTTGTCGCCGACGTCGGACCACACGCTCGGTCTGCTTCGTAGTGTAGAGAAGCCCGGATCGACTGTGCTCGGGTCATGTGAAATTCATCATACAAGACAACAAAAAGAATTTACTTGCTATTTCCGTTTCGCGGTGGACAATGGGAGGCGAAGGCAGCCCAGACAGACTTCACTCGGGCTCCGGTCAGATCATAAACGGAAGTCGTCGGACGACAAGACTAAGGGCAACCCGGCCTGGCCGGTGGGCTCGTTGACGAGTAGGCCGACATGGTCGAAACCCTGAGGGTGGTCGACCACGTCGGCTTTTTCTTTTGCGGTCGTTCCGGTGCGTCGCATCCACAAGATGGGTATGGGATGGAAAAGTCCAACCTGACCATGGCGTACCAGATGGACCAGGTGGAACGGACTTTTCCCAAGCGGCGAATAGACGACCTGCCCGAAAGGGCTGATAAGGTCTTGTGTGAGGAGACATTGGTGGCGTGGTGGACTGGGCTCTCCACCATGAGCGGAGGCCGGGCCGAGAAGCAAGGCCGGCCGATTCAAGGGCCTTGTCTGCACGTCAAGATGATTATCCGTAGGCTGCTCGTCCGACCGATGACATGACGCCGAGCCTTGCCTGGAACTCTGAGGTTTGACCGCTATGATGCCATTCTTGCTCGGACTTGTGTATTTGCTGTCCCATGCCCCGGATCAGTGCGAGGCGACCGACCGGTTGGCGCCTCCAGGTTGGCAGGGGAACTTCTGGGGACCCTCCGCGAATCAGGACCGGCGCGAAGGTAAGCTGCCCAAGGTTCCTATGACCCCCGTGATGACCTCCTGGCAGAACTGGGGCAAGAAAACGCTCCACAACGGCGACATCGTCTTCCGGAGGGGCGATGCGCGAGTCCTGTTCGGCTACTTCCGCTTCAGCCGGTTCGTCGCCAACGCTGACAACAGCGCGTTTTCTCACACCGGGGTCGTTGCCATCGAGAACGGCGAGCCGGTCGTCTACGACACGACCAAGATGGGCGTGGCGTGCCAGCCTTTTGGAGTCTGGATTCTCGATAACGTGGGAGCTCTCGGGGTCAAGCGACTCCGGCCCGAGCACCGAGGCGCCATCCCCAAGGTTCTGGCCTACTGCCACAAGGTGTTCCAGCAGCAGGTCCCGTTCGATTACGAGCTTGGCCCTGACGACTCGAAGCTCTACTGTGTCGAGATGACCGAGAAGGCCTTTCGCGCGGCCGGAGTTGCCCTTTCAGAGCCGATTGCTCTGGGCGACATGGAGCGCGCCAATGAATTCCCCGTCTCAATGCTCGGCCTGCAATATGCCTCCGGGTGGGTGCTCGACCGAGCCATAAGCTTTCAGGATCGGGTCTTCATGCCCGGCAACGACCATCATGGACTTTGGGGGTCACCTTTCCTGCTGACCGTCTTCCCGGCCACTGACGTGGCCGATCGCAGCGTGCCTGACCTTCAAGCCAGCCGAAAGGAATGAAGGATGCCGACCGGCTTGTTACTTGTCCGGCTCTCTTGCATACACAAAATCTTCAAAAAATTCCTGGCGCTCGCCAGATGGTGCGCGCAGTCTTCAGCGTCCACGACCGCTCGGAGCCTCCGAGCGATCCGATCCTGGGTAACCGGCCCAGACGGGCTCACCCAGGCCACGCTCCTTACCCAGACGCGCGCACCATCTGGCGAGCGCCCACCAAATTCGGCGCGACCGAGATGAAGGATTGTGCGAAACTGTGTCACGCCTGCGAGAAGACGTGCCTGGCGATGGTCCAGGCCATGGGCGGCCACAAACAGTCAAGCGGAGAGTAACTCGCCTCCGGGTTCCTTCTCCCGCGCGGCACCACCAAAGTCGTAGTGGTGCCGGTCTGGGCTGTGATTTATCTCCGTTGAGAAACACGGATCGAAAATCGACGAACGAATCGATGAAGAGCAACCCGGCTGGTCCATAGGGCTCGTCGACGAGCAGGCCGACGTGGTCGAAACACCGAAGGTGTTCGACCACGCTCTCATTGCTGCGGTGCGGCAGGCGGAATAGGATGAGGCTGAGAACGGAGAGAGGAATCTCAGGTCCGACTGCCAGGAAAACGGCCGGATTGGCCCAGTTGGAGAGTCCGACGCCCAGTCTAGGGAAATCCCAAAAAAATTTTGGCACTGGAATATATTTGTTATCCTGAATACACTCACATGTCTCTCTAGAGCGCGGAGAGCGATGCGATCGAGTTTCCAAGGCAGTGGGCCCACCGCGAAGCGGCTCAGGCCACCCCGGGACACTCGGGAAACACTGTCCTTCGTCACGGAAAGGACGACGATGAGCACTCAGGAATCTCTTCAGCCCGAAGCGCCGTCCGATCTCCCTGATGCCGCGAGCGAAATTCACGATGTGCATCCCTTGGACGGTCCCTTCCCGGTCGTGGGGGTTGGTGCCTCCGCGGGAGGTCTGGAAGCCTTCACCGAGCTCCTTGCGAATCTTCCGGACGACACCGGCATGGCCTTCGTGCTGGTGCAGCACCTCGACCCCAGGCACGAGAGCAATCTCGTCCACTTACTGAGTAAGGCGACGCGCACACCCATCGTGGAGGCGACGCAGGACCTGGCCGTTCGCCCCGACCACATCTACGTCATCCCCCCCAACACGACGATGACCATCGCCTCGGGAGTCTTGCAGCTCGAGCCCCGTGGTAAGGCGCGCGGACTGCACCTGCCGATCGACCAGTTCCTCAAGTCGCTGGCCGAAGATCAGCAGTCGGCCGCGATCGGCGTGATCCTGTCGGGTACCGGCTCGGACGGCACGCTGGGACTGGCGGAGATCAAGGCCGCCGGCGGCATCACTTTCGCCCAGGATCGAGAGTCGGCCAAACACGACGGCATGCCGCAGAGCGCCGTCGGCAGCGGCTCTGTCGATTTCATCCTGCCACCCAAGAAAATCGCCCTGGAACTGGCGAGAATGGGCCGCCACCCCTATCTTGTCCCTCCCCCGCCCCAGATTGCCGAGCATGGCACGATAGACAGCGGAGACGAGGAAGCTTTCCGGCAGATCATCGCGCTTCTGCGGTCCTCCTTCGGCGTGGATTTCACCCACTACCGCGATACGACGATCAAGCGGCGGGCCATGCGCCGCATGGTCCTACACACCAGGGAAACCCTCGCCGACTACGCCCGGCTGGTCGCAGCGGATCGCCCCGAACTCCAGGCTCTCTACCAGGACATCCTGATCAATGTGACCAGCTTCTTCCGCGACCCCGACATGTACGAAGCGCTCAAGACCAGCGTCTTCCCGGAAATCATCAAGAACAAGTCAGCGAGCTCAGCCGTCAGGATTTGGACCGCGGGATGTTCCACCGGTCAGGAGGCCTACTCCCTGGCCATCGCACTCTTGGAATTCCTGGACGACAAGCCGGTACGTCCTCCGATTCAGGTGTTCGCCACGGACCTCAGCGACACCGTGTCGCTGGAGAAGGCACGTGCCGGGCTGTACCCGGGGAGCATCGAGGCCGAAGTCTCGCCGGAACGGCTCAGACGGTTCTTCACCAAGGAGGATGGCAAGTACCGAATCCACAAGTCCATCCGCGACGTATGCGTGTTCGCGAAGCAAAACATCGTGAGGGACCCGCCGTTCTCCCACGTGGACCTGATCAGTTGCCGGAACGTACTCATCTGCCTCGCGCCGCCGCTGCAAAAGAGGGTCATTCCGACGCTTCATTACGCCCTGAATCCGACCGGCTTCTTGATGTTAGGAAGTTCTGAGACAGTCGGCCCCTTCTCTGACCTGTTCCATGTGGTGGACAAGAAGCACAAGATATACTCCAAGAAACAGAGTGCCTTCCGGCAGTATCCTCATTTCAACGCCGCGGATTATCTGGCGGGCCTGCCGGGGGAAGAGCGGACCATCTCTCAACCGTCCCCCACTCCGGCGGAGTTGCAAAAGGAGGCCGATCGGATCGTCCTCGGTCAATACGCTCCCGCGGGGGTGCTGGTCAGCGAATCGCTGGAAATCCTCCAGTTCCGAGGGCGGACGAGCCCGTATCTTGAGCCTGCGCCGGGGGCGCCGAGCCTGAACTTGCTCAAGATGGCTCGCGCGGGTTTGTACGTCGACCTCAAAAGCGCGCTCGCCGAGGCCAGGAATGGCAGCGCTGTCGCCGAACGGCTGGGCGTGCCGGTGCGGGGCGATGGCCCTGTCCGAGCCGTCAACCTCAAGGTCATCCCCGTGAACCTGCCCGGCATGGGCGAATGCTGTTTCTTGGTCCTGTTCGAAGAGGCTCGGCCGCCCACCGGGGAAGAGGCGGCGGGGGCCGGGCGCGCGGCACGACCAAGGTCCAGCGAGGCCTCGCGAGCTCGGTCGTGGCTCGAGCGGTTGGCCGGACGGGCCCGTGCGGCCGAGGAACCGAGCAACGGTCTCACACCGCCCGACGACCGCGACCGTGAGCTTGTTCAACTGAGGGGGGAGCTCCTCGCGGCCAAAGAGCAACAGCAATCGACAAGCGAGCAGCAAGACGCCACAAATGAAGAACTGAAATCGGCCAACGAGGAGATCCTCTCCAACAACGAGGAGTTGCAAAGCACGAACGAAGAACTGGAAACAGCCAAGGAGGAGCTCCAGTCGGTCAACGAAGAACTGACGACGGTCAACGAGCAGCTTCAAAACCGGAACGTGGAATTGAACCGACTCAACGACGACCTGGTCAACTTCCTCGGCAGTGGCAATGTGCCGATGGTCGCTCTGGGCATCGACCTGCGTATCCGGCGGTTCACGCCAGCGGCGGGGAAGGTTCTGAACCTGCTCCCCGCCGACGTCGGCCGTTCCATCGGCGACATCAAGCCGCCGGTCGAGGTGCCCGACCTGGAAGCGTTGCTCGGGAAGGTGATCGAGACGGTCCGGGTCACGGAACGAGAAGTCCGGGACCGGGACGGCCGCTGGTATCAGCTCCGCCTCCACCCCTACCGGACCGCGGATCATAAGATCGACGGGGCGGTCATGGTGCTTTTCGACATCGACGAGGCCAAGGTTGCCCAGGCGCGAGTCGAGGAATCCGCCGATTACGCCCGGGCCGTTGTCCAGACGGTGCGGGAGCCCCTCCTCATTCTCGACGGCGACCTGCGGGTGAAATCGGCGAATCAGTCGTTCTACCAGAACTTCCAGGTCACGCCCGGGGAGACGGAGAACCAGTTCCTCTACGAGCTGGGAGGAAGGCAGTGGGACATCCCGCGGCTCCGGACGTTGCTCGAAGACGTCCTTCCCAAGGAGACCTCGTTCCACGACTTCGAGGTGGACCACACCTTCGAGACCATCGGCCGACGGCGGATGCTCCTCAATGGCCGCAAGATCCGTGGGCAGAGCGGGCACTCCGGACTCATCCTCCTCGCCATCGACGACATCACCGAACACTGGCGGGTCGGGGCCGAGCTCCGCGAGAGCCGGGAACGTTACCGCCTCATCGTCGAGAGTTCCACGGGCTTTGCGATCTTCACGTTCGACATGCAAGGAATGATCACAACCTGGAACATGGGAGCCGAGAAGATTCTCGGCTACACCGAGGCCGAGATCATCGGATCGAACTCCGAAGTCATCTTCACGCCCGCGGACCGTGAGGCTGGGGAATCCGAAGAGGAGATGCGGAAGGCCGCGGCCGACGGCCAGGCCCTGGACGAGCGCTGGCACATTCGGAAAGGCGGAGAGAGGTTCTGGGCGAACGGGCTCGTCATGCCGCTCAAGGATGACGCCGGGCAGACCCGCGGATATCTCAAAATCCTTCGCGATATGACAGAACAGCGGCAGCTTGAAGAGGCCCTCGAGGAGCGAACAGTCGAACTCCAACACGCCGACCGCCGCAAGAATGAATTTCTGGCGATGCTCGCCCACGAGCTCAGGAACCCGCTTGCCGCGATCAGCAGTGCTGTCTATTTGTTCGGTGCGGCAGGAAGCGACTGGGATCGTATCGCCTGGACCAAGGAGGTCATCGAACGCCAGGTCAAGAACCTCACCCGCCTGGTCGATGACCTGCTCGACGTCTCCCGCATCACGCAGGGCAAGGTCAGTCTCCGCAAAGAGCCGGTGGAACTCGGGCCGATCATTACCCGCGCGGTCGCCATCGTCCGCCACATCATCGACGACCGGAAGCACGAGCTTTCGATCTCTCTCCCCCAAGAGCCCGTGTGCCTCGATGCGGACCCCACCCGGCTGGAGCAGGTCGTGGTGAACTTGCTGAACAACGCCGCCAAGTACACGGAACCCGGCGGGCGCATCGGGATCGAGATCGAGCGACAGGGGCATGAGGTGGTCATCGCGGTGCGCGATAACGGCATCGGCATTCCGTCCGCCATGTTGCCCCGCGTGTTCGACATCTTCACCCAGGTCGAGTGGTCGAGCGACCACGCCCAAGGCGGACTTGGCATCGGCCTGTCTCTGGTCCGCTCGCTGGTCGAGATGCACGGCGGCAGCGTTTCCGTGTCGAGCACGCCCGGCGAGGGGAGCATCTTCACCGTACGGTTGCCGCTTGGCGAGGGGCAGCCCGAACAATCGCCCCGCACCGAGGTCGAGCTCCGCGGCGGAGACCCTGCCGCCCGCGTCCTCATCGTCGATGACAACGAGGATATGGCCCAAAGCACGGCACAGCTCCTCACGCTCTTGGGACACAATGTCCAGACCGCATACGACGGCCCCTCGGCCATCGAAGCGGCCCGGGCTTACCGGCCCGACGTCATTCTGCTCGACATCGGCCTACCCGGCATGGACGGTTTCGATGTCGCGGGCCAGGTCCGGCAGCAACCTGAGCTCAAGAACACGGTCATCATCGCGATTTCGGGCTACGCGGAGAATGTCGACCGTACCCGCTCCCGAGAGGCCGGCTTCGATTATCACCTCGTCAAGCCCATCGATTTCAACACTCTTTTGTATCTACTCGCGGAATCTACCAAGCAGCAGGTTTAGTAATGGGCACAGCGTTTGCTGAAATAAAAGCGAGAGGTTTACGCGTCAAGAAGCTATGGTCTGACGAAATCGTAAGAATCCGCCTCGGCCTTGAGTGCCTGGTCAGAACGAGAAATCGCGCTCGGCGAGAGCAGTTTGACTGGTTGCCACGATGGATCCTCACGCCTCCGAATCTCCCTGTCCGGATGCCGCCGGTCCGTGTCGCGTCTTGATCGCGGACGACAACAAAGATCTTGCCGACTGCCTGTCGAAACTTTTCAAGCTTTCAGGCTGCACAGCCGAGGCCGTCTATGACGGTCACGAAGCCATCAGAGCGGCACGAGCCTACCGGCCTGACATCATCCTCCTCGACATCCGCCTACCCGGCATGGACGGCTTTGAAGTCGCCGTGCGGATCCGGGCGGACAAGGACTTGAGTGATATCCTCATCGTCGCCATGTCCGCTTACAGTCCGTTCAGGACTCAAGGCCGCCGCCCGGAGGCGATTTTCAGCGACTACCTTGTCAAACCCGTCGACCACGACGCCTTGCTCGGAATCGTCTCTCGCGCCCACTGGAGGCGTGGCGAGGCTTTCGAGCCCCAGCGATAGGCTCTTCCGAACCGGAGCGCGTGCGGAGGTTTCGAGCCGGGAGGGCCATGCCCGCAGGGACCTGTCCCCCCGCGTCTGTCCTGATCCCGTTGAGACGTTTCGATGTAAGCAAAATAATGAAGCACAATGCATTTGGTATTACCGTCTCGCACAACTAATAATAGAATCTGTAGAGCAAGCTTCATTGACTGGGATCTTGCTCCGCCAGGAGCTTGAATCCGAGTCGTCGGAAGACTGAACAAAGGGCAACCCGGCCGGCCCGGGGGGGTTCGTTGTCGAGTAAGCCGACGCGGCGGGACACCCTCTAGTGTTCGGCCACGTCGGCTTTTTTTTGGGGGGGGGGAGCACGGGTTGATCGCGACCGCCAGGGACGAACTCCATGGAAAGGTCAGGCAAGCTATCGCTCAGTCAAACGAATTTGGCCACGCCGCTCCGGCCAATACCTTCACTCGAGTCTCGCGCGGCATCGACAAATGGCTCTGGATGGTGCAGGCCAACCTCCAAGAAGGCTGACGGCCCGAACCGAATCAAACTCTCAACTCCGAGGTGCAGCGATGCGATATATCCAGGCAGTAATCTTCTTGATCTTCTTGGCCGCGATCGGCGTCTTCGCCGTTCAGAACAGGGACATCATCACGGTCAGATTCTTGACGTGGAACCGCTCGGAACCCGTCGCTCTTGTGACTGTCGTCGTCTACTTCCTCGGGATGCTGAGCGGCTGGACCGTCGTGGCGTTCGTGAGAGGATCGTTTCGCCGAATCACGGAGCACCCACGACACTGACCCTCATTCGGGCGGACCGCGACGTGAGAACAGGATGATTTTCCGAGACTTCTCGCTCATCCCGACGGGTTTTCGTCGTAACCCACTGTCATACAGAAGGTTAGCTATGATTCTGGCATCGATTTCGGGCGGGCAGTCGCTGGGGAAGCCCCTCCCCGACCTATCGAGACAGGGTCAAAGCCTCTGCGAAGGGCCGTTCTCGGTCTCTTGCCGCAAGTCCAAGCCGTTCAAACCTTCGGATGCTGTCGGCTTCGACGAGAAGTCTCCGAAATGCCCTCGACACCAGGATTTTAACGGGTTAATCTTCAGCCATCTGCATCCCGCTTTTTGGGACTGCGGTGACATTCTTACCGGAGGTGGATCATGACACTCCTTGCTCAAGTTTTTGCTGGTTACAGCTTGCTCCAGATCCTGATCTTCGTGATCATCATCGCTGCTGCGGTAGCGATTACACTTGCAATTCTCTCGGCAATGGGCGTGGCTGTACCACCAGTCGCTGTCAAAGTCTTCTGGATTTTGGTGTTGGCCTTTCTGGGCATCGCCGCTCTAGTATTTCTATTTTCACTAGTCGGTAAAATGGGACCAGGGTAGCTTGGAGAGAACCGGGTTGAGCGGGCTATTAATAGTTTGCTCACAGGCAAACACATTCTTGCCGGAGGTGGATCATGACACTCTTTGCTCAAGTTCTTGCTAGTCCTGCAAGTCGTAGTTGATAACCCAAGAAGTTGACCGCCATGCTAAAATTGAGACTTCTCGCCGAAGCCGCCAGGACTCTGGGCATCGTAAGACCTCTTGACATCAGGATATAAGATCTGCGTGCTTGTAGGTGTCTTCCCAAACCTACTGGAGCACGCAGGTCATGGAGACCATCGGCCCCCACGTCCGCACACTACCCGTGCGGTGCGCCCCCCGCAAAGCCCCCTGTCCCAGGTGCGGCAAGTTGGGCAACCGCAAGGCCATCCACCACCGCCGGGTCCGAACCATCGCCTACAAGCAGGTCGTCTTCCTCGACGTCACCTACGGCGAGTACCGGGCCCGTTGCCACTGCTGCACGACATTCCGCACCACCCCGCCGGGCGTCGAACGCCGGGCGCTGTACGACAACAAGGTCCGTGAGGCCGTGCTCGACCGCATCCTCGAGGACGGCATGAGCGTCGAGCGGGTCATCGCCTCGATGGGGCGGGACTTCCTGCTGAATCTCTCGGACGGGTTCGTCTACGACTGCCTCGACTGGCAGGTCCGGCAGCTCGATCTGGCGGATCACCGCCGCTGGGTCCTGGACCACTTCAGCGGGACGCTCTGCGTCGACGAGTTGCACCCTGGGCCAGATGACTTTGCTGCTGGCGACCGACCCGCTGAACGACCTGCCGGTGGCCTTCGCCCTGGTCGCCAGCAACGACCAACCCCACATGCGGCGGTTCCTCAAGAACATCAAGACCTGGGGGCTTTCGCCCGCGGTGGTGGTGACCGACGGGTCGAACCTCGACCCGACGATCCTGGCCGAGTTGTGGCCGGACGCCCGCCACCAGCTGTGCGTGTTTCACGTCCTGAAAGACCTCCATGAGCAGGTCCTGGACGCCCTCCGGCGTCAGCGGCGGGCTATGTCCCGGCCGGGGCAACCGGGGGGCGGCAGCGGCAGCGCGGGCGGCGGCTCAAGGGCCGGGCCGGGCCCCCAGCAGGGGTGGGCAGGGGGTGACGAACAAGGAGAAGTCGTCGTTCGGGCACCGGCACCGCCACCCGATCGTGAAGCGGCGGGAGAAGATGACCCGCCAGGAGCGGATCGACCTGGCGACGATGCAGAGCTACCTGCCCGAGTTGAAGGTGCTGCGGGACTTCGTCGACCGCCTGGAGATACTCTTCGAGGAGGGCCAGAGCGAGGCGTTGGCCTGGGGGCGGCACACCACCCTGGTGGTGAACCGTCATTTCCTCGGGGTCCCTGAGTTGGCGACGGCGCTGGAGCTGCTGGCGGCAGAGAAGTTCGTGAAGATGATCGCCTTCCTGAAGAGCCATGTGTGCCAGCGGATGCGGACGAACAACCACGTGGAGCGAGTCAACCGCAAGCTGCGGTACGAGGAGAAGTCCCGGAACAAGTGGCGGACACGCCACACGACGGTGCGGTTCCTGGTGCTGTTGCTGGACCGGTAATGGAGGCGAGAACGAGCGATCTGGAACCGTTGGCCTGACGAACCCAAAGGAGGAGGAGCCGGGAGACTTGGGCTCGGGACCGCCCGGGAAGTGTCAAGTGGCATCACCGGGCATCCAGAGGCTGTCGGTTCAGCGAGAAGTCTCGATTTTCCTCGCAGTCCAAGATTGACCTGGCACCTACCGGGAATTCCTTCCCCGGCCTTTTCTCTCAACGTCAGATCCATTGTGATGGGGATGCATGGGAATCCTTGATCTTCGCGAGCCCGTCAGTGCCTGGAGTCACTGCGCCGGCCTGATGCTGGCATTCCCTGGTACTCTCCTCCTCTGGCGGCGGAGCGCCGGAGACCATGGGAAGCGGCTTGCCCTGCTCGTTTATGGCCTTAGCCTGGCCTTCTGCTATTCGGCCAGTACCCTCTACCATGGCGTCCGACTCCCGGCCGCCCGGATCGCGGCATTTGCCCGCCTGGACG
>JBAUOX010000475.1:0-8505 GCA_049579985.1 Isosphaeraceae bacterium
GGCCCGACCTTCTGATCGGCACCACCCACGGCAAGTATATCGCCCGCGACGAGGATCTTCCGTTCCTTCGGTTCGGTTTCCCGATCATCGACCGCTGCGGCCACACCTACTTCCCCACCGTCGGCTACCGTGGCGCCATGCGGTTGCTGGAGAAGATGCTCGACCTGTTCCTTGACCGCAAAGACCGCGATTCGTCCGAGGTGGAATTCGAGCTGGTGCTCTGAACATTCCCCGATGTGGAAGTCGCCATCCCGCGGCGGATTCACCGACGTGTTGCAAAGGTCGGCGCCGCCGCCACCTTGCTCGAACCAAGGCCGAGGTACAGGACCATGACCGAGATTCTCGACACCCGCAAAGCCCAGATCCACCGCGCCGGCGAGGAGCCGTTTGCCATGACGTGCGAGAAGCACAGCGTGGCCGGCTCGGTCAGCCAGCGTGCGTGCGTCTTCTGCGGCTCGCGCGTGGTCCTCTACCCGATCGCCGACGCCGTCCACCTGGTCCACGGGCCAATCGGCTGCGCGGCCTACACCTGGGACATTCGGGGATCGCTGTCGTCGGGACCTCAGCTCCACCGCCTGAGCTTCTCCACCGACCTTCGCGAGATGGATGTCATCTTCGGCGGCGAGCCCAAGCTGGGCCGGGCCCTGCGCGAGCTGATTGACCATTACAAACCCAAGGCGGCCTTCGTCTACAGCACCTGCATCGTCGGTCTGATCGGCGACGACGTGGATGCGGTTTGCCGCAAGGTTGCCTCCGAGACCGGGATTCCGGTTCTCTCCGTGCAGTCGGAGGGCTTCAAAGGAACGAAGAAGGACGGTTACAAGGCGGCCTGCCAGGCACTCTTCCAGCTCGTCGGCACGGGGAGCACGGAGCAGATCTCGCCGCTCAGCATCAACATCCTGGGAGAGTTCAATATTGCCGGCGAAGCCTGGATGATCCGTCGCTATTACGAGCGGATGGGCGTCGAGGTCGTGGCGACCATCACCGGGGATGGACGCGTCGACGACATTCGCCGCTGCCACGGCGCCGCGCTGAACGTGGTGCAGTGCTCGGGATCGATGGTCCATCTCGCGAAGATGATGGAGGAAAAGTACGGCATCCCGTTCATCCGTGTGTCGTACTTCGGAATCGAGGACACGTCCCGGGCCCTCTACGACGTGGCGGAGTTCTTCAAGGAGCGCGAACCGAGCATGATCGGCCGGACGCGTGAACTGGTTCGCGAGGAGGTCGCGCGCATCCTGCCCCGGCTCCGGGAGTACAAGGCCGAGCTCACAGGCAAGCGTGCCGCGATCTACACCGGGGGAGCGTTCAAGGCCTTTTCGCTGATCCGGGCGCTGCGGACCATCGGCATGGAGACCGTGGTCGTGGGCTCACAGACGGGCAGCCGCGACGATTACGACGAGCTTCGAGAGATTAGCGACCCGGGGACGATCCTGGTTGATGACACCAACCCGGTCGAGCTGGCGGCGTTCATGAAGGAGAAGCAGGTCGATCTGTTCATCGGCGGGGTCAAGGAACGGCCGCTGGCTTACAAGCTGGGCGTCGCGTTCTGCGATCATAACCACGAACGGAAGCAGCCGCTGGCCGGCTTCGAGGGCATGGTCAACTTCGCGGCCGAGGTCCATGCCTCCGCGACCAGCCCCGTCTGGCAGTTCGCCGCCCGGCGGGCAGCCCGGCCCATCCCTGTTGAGCCGCCGTTGACCCTGATCGAGCCGCCGTTGACCCTGGAAGTGCTCTCGGATGAATCTTGCCAGGCGGGCACGGTCGCGTGCCAGGAAGGACCCTCATGCAGCCACTGCCATTAGCACCAGTCGACGATCCGCCCCGTGGCTTTGCGGCCACCCGGAATGCCTGCAACGTCTGCACACCGCTGGGCGCCTGCCTCGTCTTCAGAGGCATCGAGCGAGCCATCCCCTTACTCCACGGCTCGCAGGGTTGCTCGACGTACATCAGGCGCTACCTGATCGGCCACTTCAGGGAGCCGGTGGATATCGCGTCCTCCAATTTCAGCGAATCGACGGCCGTGCACGGCGGCCGGCAGATTCTTCACCAAGGGCTGGAGAACGTGATCCGCCAGTATGCTCCCGAGCTGATCGGGATCGCCTCGACGTGCCTCTCGGAAACGATCGGCGACGACATCAGCCTCTACGTCAAGGAGTTTCGCCGTGATCGGCCGGACCGCGTGCTTCCCGAGCTCGTTCACGTCTCGACTCCCAGCTACCGCGACACCCACGCCGAGGGATTTCATGCCGCGGTCAAGGCAGTGGTCGAGACACTGGCTCAGAGCGGCCCCCCAGAGCGGCTGGTGAACCTCTTGCCGGGCATGGTCTCTCCCGCCGACCTTCGCTATCTCAAGGAGGTCGCCGCCGACTTCGAACTACCGGCCGTGGTGCTGCCCGATTATTCCGACTCGCTCGACGGTGGTACCTGGGCCGAGTACGAGCGTCTGCCCTCCGGTGGGACGAGCCTCGAGGCGATTCGCAAGATGGGCCAGGCGGCCGCCACGATCGAGTTCGGCTCAACCCAGGACCCGTCCAAGACAGCCGGTTGCGCTTTGCGGGACCGCCATGGCGTTCCCCGCCATGGGCTCGGCCTGCCCATCGGAATCCGCCAGACCGATGCGTTTTTCGACATGCTTTCAGCCTGCTCCGGTCGCCCCGTGCCCGCGAAGCACGCCGCCGAGCGCGGCCGGCTCGTCGACGCCTACATCGACGCTCACAAGTACCTGGCGAACACGCGAGCCTTGATCTACGGCGAAGAAGATCTCGTTGTCGGTCTGGCCGCATTCTTGAGCGAGCTCGGAGTCAAGCCAGCGCTCTGCGGCTCGGGAGGACGGAGCGGGCGGCTGGGCCCCGCGGTCAAGCAGTTCGCGCCCGAGGCTGTCGTGCTCAGCGGAGTCGATTTCCTGGAACTCGAAGACGCGGCCGGGGAACTCGCCTGCGACATCATGATTGGCAGCAGCAAGGGCTATCCAATGGCCCGCAAGCTGGGTAAGCCGCTGGTTCGGGTCGGCTTCCCGATCCACGATCGCATCGGGGCCAACCGCATTCTTCATCTGGGGTATCGAGGCGCGAACGACTTGCTTGACAGAATTACCAACACACGGATCGCTGCGATCCAGGACAGCGACCCCAACGGCTACATGAATATATGAGGTTAGCATGGCTCTGGATCTGTCCAAACATCCCTGTTTTGATTCCAAGGCACGCCACGAGTTCGGGCGGGTCCATCTTCCGGTGGCTCCGAAGTGCAACATCCAGTGCAACTACTGCGATCGTCAGTACGATTGTTGCAACGAGAGCCGTCCCGGCGTTACCAGCACCGTGCTGAGCCCAAAACAGGCCCTCGAGTACTACAAGCAGGTACGCCGGCTAGTTCCCGACCTGGCCGTCGTGGGAATCGCCGGCCCGGGGGATCCGTTCGCCAACGCCCCGGAGACGATGGAAACGCTCACGCTGATTCGCCAGGAGGATCCGGATGTCTTGCTCTGCGTGGCCACGAACGGGCTGATGGTCGGTCCGCACCTCGACGGCCTGGCCGAGCTCAAGGTCAGCCACGTGACCGTGACGATCAACGCCGTCGACCCGTTCATCGGCCAGCGGGTCTATGCCTGGATGCGCGACGGCACGCGGGTCGTCCGCGGCCTGGAAGCCGCGAGGCTCTTGCTGGGCCGGCAACTCGAGGCCGTGCGCGGCCTCAAGGAACGGGGTATCACGGTCAAAGTCAACACGGTCCTGATTCCCGGCGTCAATGAAGACCACGTGCCCGAGATCGCCCGAATCACGGCGGGCCTGGGGGCTGACGTGCTCAACTGCATTCCCCTTTACCCCGTGGCCGGAACGCCGTTTGGAGAGATCGAGCAGCCGTCGGGAAGCGTGATGGCCACGGCGCGGCACGAGGCGTTGAATTACCTTCCCCAGATGAGCCACTGCAGCCGCTGCCGGGCCGATGCCGTGGGCAAGCTGGGCGAAGCCATGACCCAGGAGGTTCTCGACTGCCTGCAAGCGGCTCGCTCGCCGCAAGCCGAGAGCCGTCCCTATGTGGCCGTTGCCAGCGCCGAGGGAATGCTGGTGAACCTGCATCTTGGCGAGGCCGACGAACTGTTGATCTTCGATGCACACGGCCAACTGGTTGCAACCCGGCCCGCGCCCCCCGCGGGACGTGGCGCGCAGCGATGGCAAGAAATGGCAGCGCGGCTGAACGATTGTCGGGCCGTGCTCGCCAGCGGCGCGGGGGAGACTCCCAGTCGGCTCCTGACCGATCTGGGCGTGCCGGTCCGGCTCACCGAGGGCCTGGTGGCCGATGCCGTCGCCGAGGTTTACCAGGGACGTCCCGCGACGCCGCCGCGGCGGGCCTTCCGATGCGGCGATGCCTGTGCCGGAGGGGGCACGGGCTGCGGCTAAGCGCCGCGATCCATGTTTTTTGACCGAACGTGCAAGACTCGATGGGAGTTCCAGTCATGTTGAAACCGGACAAGGTCATTCTCGTTTGTTGCAGCTATCGAGTTGGCAGCGACGCCAAGGGCAAGTGCCAGAAGAAAGGCGGGCCGGGCCTCCTGCCCCTGATCGAGGAAGGGCTGCAGGATCGCGGGATTGAGAACGTTCTCATCTCCTCGACGGGCTGCCTGAACGCCTGCGACGACGGCCCCGTCATGGCGGTGTTTCCCGAGGGCTACTGGTATGGCAGCGTGGACGAGGACCGGCTCGAGGAAATCCTCGACTCCCTGGAATCCGGCCAGCCGCGCGAGGATTATCTGCTCACCCCGGTCGAGGCTCATTGAGGAGAAATTTTCATGGCGGTGCTTGTGGATCAAAAAAAGTGCGGGGGATGCGGTAGCTGCATTGACGTCTGCCCCACCCAGGCTCTGGAGAAGCCGAAGCCGAAGGTCAAGATCGAGATCATCGCCGACCGCTGCCTGGAGTGTGGAGAGTGCATCTCGGAGTGCCCCAACGATGCGTTACGATTTCCCTTTTGAGGAGTCGAGCGAGCTGGAGCGTGGCGAACACGCTCCAGTCTGGATCATCGACACCACGCTGCGTGACGGTGAGCAGGCCGCGGGCGTGGCCTTCAGCCATCGACAGAAGCTGGAGATCGCCGCGGCGCTGGCCCGGGCCGGCGTACCCGAGATCGAGGTCGGCATCCCGGCCATGGGCGAAGAGGAACGACAGGTCATTCGCGACCTGTCCGGACTCAACCTCCCCTGCCGCTTGACGGCCTGGGCCAGGGCTTGCCGGCACGACATCGAGGCCGCATCCCGGACGGGAGTTCCCGCGATCCACCTCAGTTTCCCCGCTTCTTCCATCCATCAACGAGTCCTCGGCAGGCAGGCCCACTCGATCATCGAGCAGATTGGCGAGCTGGTCGCCGCGGCTCGTCACTGGTTTGATTTCATCTCCGTGGGCGCCCAGGACGCATCGCGGGCCGATCCTGATTTCCTGGAAGACCTGGCCATGGCCGCCAGGCAGGCCGGCGCCAGCAGGTTGCGCCTGGCCGATACGGTCGGGGTCTGGAACCCCATGGAGATCGGCGCCGTCTTCGCCCGGCTCAAGGCGCGTGTCGCCGGACTGGCGCTCGGTTTCCATGGTCACAATGATCTCGGCATGGCGACGGCCAACTCTGTGGCCGCGGTGGCGGCGGGGGCCAGCAGCGTGGATGTCACCGTTGGCGGCCTGGGCGAACGGGCGGGCAATGCCGCGCTCGAACAGGTCGTGATGGCCATTCATCTGTCCCTGAAGCGCCAGACCGGCATCGACACGACGGCCCTCTGGGACCTGTGCCGACGAGTCTCCGAAGCCTCGGGATGGGCCATCCCGGCCCATCAGCCGATCAGCGGCAGCGCGATCCACAGTCATGAGTCGGGAATACATGTGCATGCATTGCTACGCGATCGGCGTGCTTACGAGGCCTACCGGCCCGCCCAGGTCGGCGCCTGCGAGAGCCAGTTCGTGCTGGGCAAGCACACCGGATCGGCCGCACTGCGGCACATCCTGGCCGATCAGGGCATCAGCCTTCCAGGCGAGCTGACGGCCATGTTGTTGAAGCGCCTGCGCCGCGAGGCGATCCTTCGCCCCGGCGGCATCTCCGCGCTCGATCTGGTGGCCTGGTGCCAGGAGCTGGAGCAGCCGCAGCCCGCGTGATAGTTACGCACCAGGAAAAATGAGGAATCCCTGATGAATTGCACCCAGCCTGGCACTCTTTCGACCAACGGCACCTTGCGCTCCGGCCCTGGTCCGGACCTCGCCGCGATCCGCCGCGAGTTCCCGATTCTTGCCCGGCAGGTTCACGACAAACCACTGGTTTACCTCGACAACGCGGCGACGAGCCAGAAGCCGCGGGCCGTGCTGGACGCGATGGCCGGTTTCTACGAGCGGTCCTGCGCCAACGTACACCGGGGTGTGCATGCGTTGAGCGATCGGGCCACAACCCTGTACGAGCAGGCCCGACTGTCGGTCGCCGGCTTCATCGGAGCAGGTTCACCAAGGGAGGTAGTCTTCGTCCGCGGCGCGACCGAGGCGATCAATCTGGCGGCCTACTGCTTCGGAGGGCAAAACGTGGGACCAGGCGATGAGGTGATCGTCACCTGGATGGAACACCATGCCAATATCGTCCCCTGGCAGCTCCTCTGCGCCAGGAGCGGTGCATCGCTCCGCGTCGTGCCGATCTCCGATGAAGGCGAACTGCGGCTCGAAGTCTACGAAAAAATGCTTTCACGCCGCACCAAGGTGGTCGCGCTGGGGCACGTCTCGAACGCCCTGGGCACCGTGAATCCGGTCAAGCTCGTGATCGAGATGGCTCACCAGCACGGCGCCGCGGTCGTCGTCGACGGCGCCCAGGCGGTGGCCCATGTCGATGTCAACGTTCAAGACCTCGATTGCGATTTCTACGCGTTCTCCGGCCACAAGGTTTTCGGGCCCATGGGCATCGGAGTGCTCTACGGCAAGCTCCGCCATCTCGAGGCGATGCCTCCCTGGCAGGCCGGAGGCGACATGATCGAGACCGTCACGTTCGAGAAGACCTCCTATGCTCCGGCACCCCAGAAGTTCGAGGCTGGAACGCCCAACGTCGGAGGCACCATCGGCCTGGCCGCGGCCCTGGAATGGCTCAAGACAAAGGACCGGCCGGCGCTCGCCCTCCACGAGTCACAGCTCGTTGATCGCTGCGCCCGATTGCTCTCGGCCATTCCTGGCGTGCGTGTCGTCGGCCAACCTGCGCATCGCGTGAGTTCGGTGTCGTTCGTGCTCGAGGATCCTCCCGTCTCGGCCCTCGACGTGGGCACGCGGCTCGATCTTGAAGGCATCGCGGTTCGTACCGGTCATCATTGCTGTCAGCCTCTGATGCAGCGCATGGGGGTTCTCGGGACCGTGAGGGCCTCTTTCTCGGTTTACAACACGGTCGAGGAAGTCGACGCCCTGGCTGCCTGCGTGAGCAGCATCGCAGGTCAGAAGGGTCGCCCGCGATCGCAGGTCGCGACCAGCCCGCGTCCGGACTTGCGGCCGCTCAATTATCCCGCGGCATCGGCTCCCTCCGTCGAGGCTGCCGCTCAGGAATTCGCGGCGGAGTTTGAAGGTCTGCAAGACTGGGCCGAGCGTTATGCCTACCTGATCGATCTGGGCAGGCATCTGCCATCGATGCCTTCCGACCTGAAGACCGAGGCCAACCGCGTGCGGGGCTGCCAGAGCACCGTATTCCTGTCGTCGCGGGCCCGTCCCGGCTCGGCCGACGTGGTCGAGTTCCTGGCTGACAGCGACAGCGAGATCGTGCGCGGCCTGATCGCGCTTCTGCAAGCGATCTTCTGCGGCCAGCCGTCGGCCCAGATCCTGGACTTCGATCTAACCGGCCTGCTTGCAATACTGGGTCTGGCAACCAACCTGACGATGAGTCGGCGCAATGGCCTGTCCGAGATGGTGAAGCGGTTGCGAAGCTTCGCCGCCGGACTCGCCGCCCGCCAGCCCATGGCGCCGAGCGAGGAGCTCATGGTGGCCGTGTGATCCGCCGAGATCGATCGGTGACGAGAGTGCAATCGCGGGAAAGCGCGGGAAAGCGGGACGGGTCCGAAAGCGGAAAGCGAAAGCGGAAAGCGAAAGCGGGACGGGTCCGATATTGTTAAACTGGGCGGCCCAGCCGACGTCCGAGCGATCTTCAACCGGGGACGGGGAAAGCGGGACGATTTTGATTTCGGCCCACCCTTCGCGGGCGACCCGTGGGACGATAGGCCGACTCTAGGCCCAAACGTTTCGCGATTTTTTTTTGCCAGTCCGGCTGGCCAAAGGGGCGGCCTCGTTGCACGCTGCGGCGAAGCGCTTCAGTTCCTGCGCGTCGTCGGTTTGATTGACACGCTCGAGCCAATTCGCTGGCATATCGATCGGCCTCGCCGCCAACAACGACCGCTCTTCTCCCGTAGGATGACAGCGTTGCCACAAGCTTGACCACCGCCAGTCCTCCGCTCGCAAGACGAGATTGGCGCGCAACGCGTTGCGCTCAACGTATCGGGCCACAACCCAGAAA
>JBAUOX010000476.1:0-2055 GCA_049579985.1 Isosphaeraceae bacterium
GGCCGGCCAGACGGCGACCGGCTCGATTCTCGACTGGTATCGCCGCCATTTCGCTGGTCGGGAACAAGCCGAGGCCGAGCGGCGGGGAGTCCACGTCTACCAGGTGCTGGACGAGGAAGCCGCCCTCATTCCCGCGGGAGCTGAAGGGTTGATTGTCCGCGACGACCGGCAGGGGAACCGCTCGCCCTACAAGAACCCTCAGGCCCGCGGCGCGATCGTGGGACTGTCGCTGGCCCATGGAACCCGGGCACGTCTTTCGCGCTCTCTACGAAGCCACGGCCTGCGGCACGCGGCACATCCTCGCGGACGCCGCCACGCACGGCCTTGCCGTCGCGCGAATCTTCATCGGCGGCGGGGCCCGGTCGGCCGTCTGGCTCCAGCTTCATGCCGACGTTCTGAAGCAGCCCGTGCATCTGACCCGCGAAACTACCCCAGCAGCCCCATCACCGTCCAGATCATACCGGCGATGCCGGCGACCACGCTCAGGTAGTAGATCGCACGGATGCGGACGAGGATCGAGACCGAGGCCAGGACAATGCCGACCTGGAAGCAGGCGATCCCCAAGGCAAACTGATGGTGCTTGTGAAACTCGTGCTGGCTTTCGGCTTCCAGGTGCTCAGCCTCTTTCTTGACTTCCTCCTTTTCGCGGTCGTAGCGCTCGGCTTCCTCCTGGAAGTGCCGCAGCGACGGTCCATGGGAATCGCTGGCGGTTGTGCTCGGGGCCGCGGACAGGGCTTTGATGATCTCACCACCGACCTGGTAAACATGGCTCTTGGTGCTCTTGGCCTGGTAAAACGCCCACTGGTCGGTAGCCTTGGTCTGTTCCAGGATTGCCTGGTTGACTGCATGTCCGGAAAGCAGCGAGCCGAACGCGGCGAGCACGGCAAGCACCGCGGCGGTGACGGCCGAAACGGTCATCTCGTTCCCTCGAGCATCCGAGCCGTGTTCATAACTGTGATGATGTTCCTCGGCGGCTTTTTCCACCCATTCGTGGGGTTCAGGACCTTCTTCCATCAATCTGACTCCTGCGCCATGATTCTTTGCTTGAGTCGGGAGATCGACAGCCATCGTGACCGCCTAGCGATCGTCGGTCCTGGCGGAGAGCGAGCGGGCGGGAACCCCAACGACCGTGTCGCCGCTCTTGATGTGCTTGCCGCGCGTGATTACCGCCCCGGCACCGATGACGGCGTCATGGTCGATAGCGACTGGCGCGACCATCACGGCGCCCGCGCCGATGCGGACCCTGTCGCCGATCTGGGTCTCGTTCTTGCGGCTGCCGTCAAAATTGGCCGTGATTGTTCCGGCGCCCACGTTCACGTCGCGACCCACGGAGGCGTTGCCCAGGTAGGCCAGGTGGCGAGCGATCGTGCCGGAGTCGATGTGCGACCGGCTGACCTCGACGAAGGCGCCGACCTCGACATCGTTTTCGAGCACGGTGCCGTCGCGCAGGTGAGTGAACGGTCCGACCTGGCACCCGGCGCCGATCTTGACCTGTCCCGAGATCACGGTGAACGGGTGAATCACAGTGTCGCGGCCGATCGTGGCTCGGCCGTCGATGTAGGTGTTATGAGGATCGACGATCGTGACACCCTCGGTCATCCAGTGGTCCTGGATTCTCGCCTGCATGACGGTTGCGGCCTGGGCGAGGTGCTGGCGGGTGTTGATGCCAAGAATGTCGTCGGCCCGCAGCACGTTCAGGGCCATGACCTTCTGCCCCATGGCCAGCAACCGCTCGGGGGCGTCGGTGAGGTAGTATTCGTGCTGGGCGTTGCTGGTGCCGATCTGATCGAGAGCATCCCAGAGCAAGGGAAGCTGGAAAACGTAGCAGCTTGGGTTCACCTCCCGGATGGCCTTCTCCTCGGGGGCGCAATCGCGCTCCTCGACGATGCGGAGGAACCTGCCGGCGGAATCGCGGAGAATACGGCCGAAACCCATCGGGTCATGCACCTTGGCCGTACCCAGCAGGCAGGCCGCCCCATCATGCTCCTGGCGCGCCAGGAGATCGGCCAGGGGCTCGGGCCGCAAGAGCGGCTCGTCGCCGACCAGGACCATGAC
>JBAUOX010000477.1:0-13555 GCA_049579985.1 Isosphaeraceae bacterium
TCTCCACGATGATCGGATCAGCGTGCAGCGCGCGGGACTGGTCGCGGAGGGCTTTAGCCTGGTCGGCATTGCCGCCCGCCTCGGCCGTGGCCGCCTGCGCCTCCAGGTCGTCGGCCCGCTTGCGGAGTGCCGCGTACTCGGTCCCGACCCGCTCGGCCAGCGCGCGGTTGCGCGCGATGCCGGCCTCGAGCTTGGCGATATCGCCGGCAGAAAGGTTGGGCTGAGACTTCGCCCGCTCATCAGCGGCTGACTGGAACTGCAGCTCGATGGAGCGGTTGAGCAGGCCCTCGACGGTATCGGCGGGAAGAAAGTCCTGCACCGGGACCTTGCGGTTAATCAGCACCGGGCGGTTGGCCGGCGCGAACGGGTCGGGCACGATTCCGAAGCTCCAGATGGCTGTCGCGGGGGTGGAACCCTCAATGTGGCTGCGGGGTTCCTTCACGGACTGTTCCATGCCCACGTCGATGCCCATCGCGTGCGGCGTGCCGCGGGAATCGAGGAACGACAGCGAACCCTTGACCGGAACCCGGGCTGCCATCCGTGAGCGAAGCTGGTCGGCCTGCTCCACCAGTTGGACGGCATCTCGCGTCCGGTTCTCCTTCTTCGCCTTCACGGCCGCTGCCTCGGTGTTCTGGATGGTGGCGCCCACTGTGCGCCAGAGATAGGCCAGGCTGATACCGCCGAAGACCACGATCAGCACCGTCACGAGCGCCATGAAGCCGATCATCCGGCCCCAGATCAGCTCGAGCCGCCTGACCGGCTTGGACACGACCGTCTGGATGGTCTGCTGCTGGATATCATTGGGCAGACTGAGGGGGACAAGGATGGTGACCATCGCGGTCAAGAGCAGCGAGCAAAGCAAGGTCAGGGTGGCGACGAAGAGCCGCCCCATCTCGGCGGCTCGCGGCGGCTGGAGGAACCAGTGGGTGAAGGCCAGCACCAGCGCGAAGACGATGACGACGACCCACGGGGCCCACATCTTGCGGTTCGCCTCGTGGACGCTCAACTGGGCGATCGAGTAGAGCCGGCGGCCGCGGACAGCGAAGAGCTCACGGCCAAAGAGCATGAGGATCCGGAGCAGGATGACATAGCCCATGTAGATCGCGCTGAGTCGGGCGCCGTAGACGAGTCCGTCACTCCAGGTGGTCTTCTGGTTGGGATTCATGGTGGGTAGGAACCCGAACTGCTGCATCAGCACACCGACGGCCAGCCCCAGGACCAGGGCCAGATGGATGCCGAGGAGCACCATGACGTCCGGATAGCGGCCAAAGCGACGGAGCGTCCGCCAGAGCCCGACTTCCACCCACAGAGCCAGCACGAGCAAGGCAAGATAAGTGACCAGGGCGGCAAGCGGGACGGAGCTCACCACGTAAACCGGCAACTGCTTAGTGGATTCGAGTGTCCGGACCAGCACGGTGACGGGGATCATGAGCGCGGCGGCCAGGGCCACGAAATCGTACCATCGGCCCCGGCCCAGGTAGCCTTCCTTGATGGCCTTGATCAGCCAGGAGCCGATCCAGCTCACGAAACAGAGCAGGCTGATCGCCTTGATCCAGGTGAGCCAGCCGCCCAGCAAGCCACTGGTCTGGAACGCGGGCTCCCCATAAAGGAAGAGCCAGAGCAAGGTATTTCGCAACCACCTGGGAACGTCCCCGGCGGCGGGGTTTCCCGCGCCGGCCTGGGCCCAGAGGAGGGGCAACGCAAGAAGCGACGACATGGATGAAAATGCTCCCCGAAAACCGACCGACCCTAGCGCGACCCGGAATGCCGCGCGGATCGTTCGCGGGCCGGACGCCCGGCGACGGACCACGTTCGCTCGAACGATCGCGGGCGGCGATTCTGGAAACTCAGCTCCGGCAACAACCGGCGGTCAGGATTCAGACCGACTTCCCGCGAACTCGGGAGGCGCCGGCGGCGTGGGCATGGAGCCGTCGGTCGCCACCTTGCGGCGGCCCGGGTGCAGCTCGCTCTCGCGCACGATCCGCAAGAACAGCTCCTCAAGCGTGGTCGTGGGATGATCGACGCTGACGTCCTCGCCGCCGTGCCGTTGGATCAGCTCGCGAATCTCGTCGACGGCGGCCGGCGAGAGGTTTCGCGCCTTGATCTGGGTCACGTCCTGGACCGTCAGCAGGTCAGACACCCTGCCCAGCTCCTTGAGCTCACCGCGATGGAGGATGGCAATCCGGTCGCAGATGTCTTGCATGTCGGCCAGGAGGTGCCCCGAGAGCACGATCGTCTTGCCTTGCTCGCGGAGGTCCCGGATCAACTGCTTGATCTCGGCCGTGCCGATCGGGTCCAGACCGGAGGTCGGCTCGTCGAGCAGGATCAGCTCGGGATTGTTGATCAGCGCCTGGGCCAGGCCGATCCGCCGCTGCATGCCCTTGGAATACTCACGGAGCTGGCGATGCTTGGCTCCGGTCAACCCGACCATGTCGATCAACTGGCCCACGCGCTTGGTCCGCTCGCTCGCGGAGATCTTGAACAGCCGGCCGTAGAACTGGAGCGTCTCCTCGGCGTTCAGGAATTTGTAAAGGTACGATTCCTCCGGCAGGTAGCCGATCCGCTCGTTCTTCGACACGTTCGAGGTCGGCTCGTTGAAGATCAGGGCGTCGCCTTCGGTTGGAAAGACCAGCCCCAGGAGCAGCTTGATGGTCGTGGTCTTGCCCGAACCGTTAGGGCCGAGAAGCCCGAAGATCTCCCCGCGGTGGACCTGAAGATCGAGGGCCTTGAGCGCCTGCACCTTCGGGCGTCCCCAGAAATCGCGATAGACCTTGGTGAGGTTTCGCGTTTCGATGATCACCTCAGGAGTCGTTTTCATCACGAGGGCGCCTTATCTCACAAGGGATCACATGGGGTGTGCGACGAAAACCCGGATGAAGCTGGTCAGCCTGACCAGTGCAGTGAGTGCATGGAACAAAAAAAACCAAGAGACCAGGGCTCATTGCCACGATCGTACCCGACCCGGACTCGCCAGAG
The DNA here is from genome assembly GCA_049579985.1 of Isosphaeraceae bacterium. Lineage (GTDB taxonomy): Bacteria > Planctomycetota > Planctomycetia > Isosphaerales > Isosphaeraceae > Aquisphaera. The sequence continues at coordinate 2,977 of JBAUOX010000477.1, forward strand.
CGGGTAACCAGAGACCGAGCTTGGAAGTTTTCTTGGGGAGTTCGCCGCCGGTGGGCGGACGTACGCCTGGGCCGGGTTTACCCACGCGTTAGGGGTGCTACGATCGATCCGTCGGAAAGGTTCGAACCATCTTGTGGCTCAATCCCCAGATCCCCAGCCGGGTCGGCGTACCTGGTTAGCGCCGCGGAGCCGAACGCCGCGCAATCGCGATCAGGGAAAAATATCGTACTCGCGGGATGCCGGCTTTGGCAAGGACCGGAAATGGCCCGGCCAGGGCCGTCCCCATGCGTGAGCAGGTGCTGTGGACCAACCTCACCCTCGGCGAGATCGCCCAACATCTGGCCCAGCGAGGCACTGCCGTCAGCGTCACGGTCGTACCCAGTTGCTTGATGAGGCGGCTACGTCAAAAATCCGGGCGTAAGCCACGACACCAGTCAGTTCGCTTGCGACAGCCTGAAACGGTGGTGGCAGTCCGAGGGTTCCGAAGACTATCCGGAGGCGGAGTCGCTGTTGCTGTTGTGCGATGGAGGCGGCAGCAACGCAGCGAGCCGATACGTGTTCAAGGCGGCACTGCAGGAACTGGTCAATGAGATTGGCTTGGAGGTCCAGGTGGGGCACTATCCGCCTGCGTGCTCCAAGTATAATCCCATCGAACATCGCTTGTTCCCGCATGTGACACGGGCGTGCCAAGGAGTGACCTTTGTTTCAGTAGAGTTAGTCAAGGAACTGATCGAGCGAACCAAGACGAAGACGGGCTTGACAGTCACTGTGGATATCATTTCGGGCAATTATCCGACTGGAGCGAAAGCGCCGCCGGGATTCAAAGAGAACATGACGATCCTCTTTGACGACCACCTCCCGAAGTGGAACTATCGGGTGATCCCCAGCGCCTTGGTCGCTCGACCTGAGAAGGTTTTCGTCCCGCAAGCACACGGCGTGCCAGTTTTCCGAATCCGGACAGTTATTGAATTTTCATTCCTTAACTCCTTCAGGACCTTGGTTGTCACGGCAGGATGTCGTCGACAGCGATCTGGCTGCCTTGTCGTCCGTCGATCACCACGGGGACCTGCTGACTGGACGGGAAGTCCTTCCGGGACGCATAACCGGCCGGCCCCGGATCGGTGTAGATCTCGACCCGGCGGTCGACCAGGTTGACGATCCAGTAAACGGGGATGCCGCTGCGCCCATAGAGGTTCCCCTGTTGGCGATCGGCACTCACGTTCGTCGCCGACACTTCCACCAACAGCCCCACGTCGGTCGCCTCGGGGATCCGATGCCTATAGTCGGCGTCGGAACCCCGGACGATCGTGATGTCCGGTTCTGGCTCGTCATACGCGGGGATCCGCACCGGCCGTTCCTGCCGCCACGTCCACCCGGGCGGTAGCCTCCTCTCCAGGGCCTTGAGGACTTCCTTGACGGAGAAGCCATGCTCCGCACTTTTGGCCATCTTCGTCACCATGTAACCGTCGATCAGCTCGACCTTCTTGGGCTCGTTCAACGACCCTGATGCGATGATCCGTTCGTACTCATCGACGGTGATGCGGCGCGGCGTCAACGGAGCCAAGGTAGGCGGAGGCGACACCAGCGGTTGTGTCGGTGTGACTGTGGACATGGTTACGACCCTTTCGCCTGATCGGCCCTCAACCGCCCCAATACCGCCATCCGCGCGTGCGATGCCATAGTCAGGCCACGCTCCCTGGCAAATCGTTCAAGTCTCTTGTGATCGGCTGGCGAGAGATCCAATCACACGCCTTGGACCAGCCTTTGCTCTGGTACCGTGTTCATCGGCTTCCCGCCCTTCATCACTTTCCTGGCCATCGCTCAGACTCCCCCAGCTTGAGGGATTATCCCTCAATCCTACCGTCGGCGTGAGCACCTTCCATCCACGTTGAAACCCCGGGGGGTCAGACCGAACCGGGCGCAGGTCCGAGCCCACGCCGTAATCCTACCCGCGGTAGCTCGGCAAGGCCGCACGAGCTAGCCGTGAGCTCTGTCGCATGCCGATTGCCAGCCGGGGCGCTAACCGCTAACTCACTACAATGGTTGGCCCGTGCTCGACTCGCGGACGCGAGCGTCCGGCTCAACGTTCGGCTCATTCATAGGATATCGCCCCGACACCGGCAATCCCGGTTCAAGTGCCCCTAGCATCCCTCTCTTCTCTTTCGTATCTTGAGTTGACGCAACGGCAGCGGCGGCGTCAATGTCGCCGCTTCTGCCGCTTTCCGGCGCGGTGGACCTGATCGGGATGAGGAGCCCACGCAGGCCTTGGACCTCTCGAGCTTGCCCGCGGCCCTGGACGGGCCGGTCAATATTGCCTGGCATCTGCACGCAATGGCTGCCCAGCGGCCCCACACCTTCGCCGTGGTGGTTCCCGAGGGCCGAAATCGCGCGGGGCGGGTCCGCTACAGCCATCTGACGTATCGCCAGCTTGACGAGGACAGCGACTGGATCGCCTCTGGACTGGCCGGGTTCGGCGTCGGCCCACAGACCCGGGCGGCCGTGATGGTCAAGCCCGGGCTCGATTTCTTCGCGCTCGTCTTCGCACTGTTCAAGGCCGGGGTCGCGCCGGTGCTGATCGATCCGGGAATGGGGCTCTCGAGCGTGGGCGGGTGCCTGCGCGAGGCGGCGCCGGAACTCTTCTTCGGCATCCCTCGCGCTCTTCTGGCCAGGCGGGTTCTGCACTGGGGTCGACCATCGGTGCGGCGGGTGATCGCGGTCACGCCCGGGCGCAGGTGGCCCGGTTTCGAGACCCTGGACGACCTGCGCCGGGCGGGACGGCGCGCACTCGAAGAAGGAGTGGTCACGGCACCGGTCTTCCGTCCCATCGCGCCGGACCAGACCGCCGCGATCCTCTTTACCAGCGGCAGTACCGGGCCGCCCAAGGGCGCGGTCTATACCCACGCGATCTTCCAGGCGCAGGTCGAGCGGTTCCGGTCTCTCTACGCGATCGAGCCCGGCGAGATCGACCTTTGCACCTTTCCCCTCTTTGCACTCTTCGCTCCCGCCCTGGGGATGACGTCGATCGTTCCGGAGATGGACCCGACTCGCCCGGCCCGCGTCAACCCCGACAAGCTATTCCAAGCCATCGATGATTTCGGCCCGACCAACCTGTTCGGTTCGCCGGCCTTGTTGCGGCGCGTGGGGCCGGCCGGCGCCGCCCGGGGCCTGAAGATTCCCACCCTCAGGCGGGTGGTCACCGCGGGCGCGCCGGCCTCGGCCCGGGTGCTTGGCGAGTTCGCCCGCTTGCTCGAGCCGCCGGCGGAGATCGTCACACCCTATGGTGCGACGGAGGCCCTGCCGATCGCGTCAATCGGCAGCACCGAGATCCTCGAGGAGACGCGATTCCAGACCGACCGGGGCGCCGGCGTCTGCGTGGGCCGGCCGGTGGAGGGCATCGAGGTCCGGATCATCCGCATTGACGACGAACCGATCCCCTCCTGGTCCGACGACTTCGAGGTGAGCGACGGGACAGTCGGCGAGATCATTGTGGCCGGGCCCGTGGTCACGCGGGAATATTTCCAACGACCCAAAGCCACGGCACTCGCCAAGATTACCGACCCCGCCCGGGGCACCTTCTTCCACCGGATGGGCGACCTGGGCTACCGCGATGATCGCGGCCGCCTCTGGTTTTGCGGCCGGAAATCGCACCGGGTCATCCTCCTCGACACCACGCTCTACACCATCTGCTGCGAAGGCGTTTTCAATGCCCACCCCGATGTGGCTCGCTCGGCCCTGGTGGGCGTGCAGGGCAAGGAGGCGATGATACCCGTGCTCTGCGTGGAACCGGTTCGTTCCTTGAATCGCCAGGACCGCGATCGTGTCAGGGGCGAGCTGCTCGACCGCGGGGCGGCCTTTTCCCACACCAGGCGGATCTCAACCATCCTGTTTCATCCTTCGTTCCCGGTGGACATCCGCCATAACTCCAAGATCTTCCGCGAGAAGCTGGCGGTCTGGGCCGCGAGGAAACTGCGATGACAGGCGGCCAGGAAGCCCCCGTTCTGGTCACGGGCGGCGGTGGGTTTCTGGGGTCGGCGATTGTCCGATTGCTGCGTGCCGGAGGCCAGGCCGTCCGCTCGCTGACACGGCGCCCTTATCCCGAGCTCGACGCGCTCGGGGTCGTTCAGTTTCTGGGCGACCTGGCCGATTTCGCGATCGTCTCGAGGGCGGTCGCAGGTTGTGTGACAGTTTTCCACGTGGCGGCCAAGGCGGGGCTATGGGGCCCTTATCCGCAGTACCACAACAGCAACGTGGTTGGCACTCAGAACGTGATCGCGGCTTGTCGCGAACACGGCGTGCGGCGTTTGATCTACACCAGCTCCCCCAGTGTCGTTTTCGCGGGCCACGATCTCGAGGGCGTGGACGAGTCGGTTCCTTACGCCAAGCACTACGAGGCGGCCTATCCGGCGACGAAGGCGATCGCCGAGAAGCTGGTTCTGGCGAACAACGATTCGACTCTTGCCACCGTGTCACTGCGCCCGCACCTGATCTGGGGGCCGGGAGACAACAACATCCTGCCGCGGATCTATGCCCGGGCGCGGGCTCATCGACTCTTCCGGATCGGCCGCCGCAACCCGCTCATCGACCTGACTTACATCGACAACGCCGCCCTGGCCCATCTGCTGGCCGCCGAACGCCTCGAGCCGGGCTCGCCAATCACCGGCCGGGCCTATTTCATCGCCCAGGGCCAGCCCGTTCCAGTCTGGGACATGGTCGATCGGTTTCTCGAGGCGGCTCATCTTCCCCCCGTGAAGCGGAGCATTCCCCTGCCCCTTGCGGTCATGCTCGGCGGATTTCTCGAGACCCTTTACACCCTGTTGAGGCTTCCCGGAGAGCCGCAGATGACGCGGCTCCTGGCGCGTGAGCTCTCCACCGCGCACTGGTACAACCTGGACGCCGCCCGCCGCGACCTGGGATACTCGCCGCGGGTGAGCATCGAGGAGGGTCTCAGGCGGCTCGCCGAATCGATGTGCGCTGGCCCCGCCTAAGAGCGGGCGCCCTCCGTCCGCGGGGGCCGATCGTGCTCGATCACCTGCGGTAGCCAGATCGACAGGCAAGCGCCTCCCGCTGGATTGTTGCAGGCTGTCAGCCGGCCCCCTTGCTCTCTGAGGATCTCTGAGGCCAGGTAGAGCCCATAGCCGGTTCCTCCGCTCTTCGTGGTGAAGAAGGGCTCGAAGATCCGATCGAGGTAGATTTCGGGGATGCCCGGGCCGTCGTCGCTGACGTCGACCTTGACCCAGCAGCAGCCGTCCCGGCCCACGGCTTCGGCTCGAAGCCGGATGTTCCCTTGCTGGCGCGTGGCGGCGATCGCCTGGTGGGCATTACTCAGGAGGTCGATCAGCACCTGCATGATCCGGCCGGCGTCGGCACGAACTGGCGGAGGGGCGGTCTCGATTTCGGCTTGCACCGAGATGCCCCGGCCACTGGGAGGCAGTCCCTTGACGAACAACTCGACCGATTCGTGCAGCAGTGCCCCAAGGTCGACGGCCTGGAACTGAGGAGGGCCGGCCCGGACCGTGGACATCAAATGCTCCAGCCTGACCTGAAGCAAGTGGGCTCCGCGGAGGATCGAGTCAACCCACTGGAGATTCCCGTCGTCCGGATTCAGGCTAAGACGGAGCAATTCCGCGCTGCCACGGATGACCGAGAGCGGCCCGCGGATCTCGTGGATGATGCCCGCGAGCAGACGTCCCACCTGAGCAAGCTGCCGGTTGAGCATGGCCAGCGCGACGAGTTGCCGGTACTCCACCAACCGCCGAACCCGCGCCAGGACCAGTTCCGGGGCCGAGTCCTTGGCGACGTAATCGTCGGCTCCGGCCTGGAGGCCGGCCAGAACGTCGCTGTCGTCATGCCTGACCGTGAGCATGAGCACGGGAATTCCGCCCGCCTGAGGGTCGCCGCGCAGAGCCCGACAGACATCGAGCCCGTTGAGGTCGGGAAGATTCACGTCCAGGACGATGACATGGGGACGGACCTCCAGCGCCTTGGCCAGGGTCTCGGACCCCTGGTCGACCTCGAAGACCGTGTAGCCCGCACGTGCGAGGATCGTGCGAAACAGTGCGCGATCACCCGCGCTGTCGTCCACAATCAGGACGGTGCCCTTTTCCTCCATGCATCAACCCTCGTTTTGCGCCATCGACGGCCTTGCGGCTTTCTACGCTCGCTACGTGACGAGGCCTTCACCAAAGATTAAACACAGATCAATTCCGGTCGGGCCGATCGTTTCGTAACAGGCTCTTGGATATAATACGCCATGAGGTCAATCTCCGAGAGAGGAGTGACTGATTCGGGCTCGGCCGGCGAATTCCGGCCAGCATGACCAGCACCGCGAAACACGTTCTCCAAGACAATCACAGCAACGACCATGACCACAGGTCTGCTCACGCCACCCGGGGTTTCTCCCCTCCCCATCGAGAGTTACCGGCATCTGCCCGATTCCGACCTGGAGCAGAGGATCAGCCAGGTCAAGTCAGAACTGGGAGAGTCTCTGCTGATCCTGGGACACCACTATCAGCAAGACCAGGTCATTCGATTCGCCGATCTTCGTGGGGACAGCCTCAAGCTCAGCCAGCTTGCGGCCGGGAGCCGGAACTGTCGGTCCATCGTCTTCTGCGGTGTCCACTTCATGGCGGAGACCGCGGATATTCTATCACGCCCCGAGGTCCAGGTCTTCCTGCCCGACCTTTCCGCCGGCTGCAGCATGGCCGACATGGCCGACCTGGACTCGGTCGAGGCGGCATGGGCCGACCTCGGCGAGATCATCGACACCAAAGACCTGATGCCGGTGACCTACATCAATTCGACCGCGGAATTGAAGGCATTCTGCGGCCGGCACGGCGGTATCGTCTGCACCAGCTCCAATGCGCGGGCCGTCCTGGATTGGGCCCTGGCAAGCCACCGCCGGGCCCTCTTTTTCCCGGACCAGCACCTGGGCCGGAACACGGCCCGGGCCATGGGAGTCCCGCTCGAGCAGATGGTGATCTGGAATCCCCGTTTGAACCTTGGCGGCAATATCGAGGAGGCCATCGACGGGTCGAGGATCCTGCTCTGGAAGGGCCACTGCTCGGTCCACCAGATGTTCAAACCCGGGCACGTGACGCAGTTCCGACACCAGTTTCCGGGAATCCAGATCCTGGTTCATCCCGAGTGCATGATGGAAGTCGTCGCGCTGGCCGACCTCGTCGGCTCGACGGAGTACATCATCCAGACCATCGAACGGGCCCCCGCCGGCTCGAGCTGGGCCGTCGGGACCGAGCTCCACCTGGTCAACCGGCTCGCAGCCGAGCACCCCGACAAGACCATCCATTTTCTTTCCCCCATGGTCTGTATGTGCGCCACAATGTACCGGATCGATCTGCCCCACCTGGCGTGGTGCCTCGAGAACCTGGCCCGGGGAACACCCGTGAACCTGATCCGAGTTGCGTCCGAAACCGCAAACTGGGCCAGAATTGCTCTTGAGCGAATGCTTGTCTTGAAATAACCTCCATGCTTTGCTCCAGGTCGGCTGCACCATGCTCGCAGCACCCCCGGCCAATCTTTGCCCCCCGGTGCTCGATGTTTTCTGCGTCTTACAAATTCCGCGTTCAATAACCATCAGACCCTGATTCCGGCGGGAATGGGGCCCGACCAGGCTCATCGCAGGGCTCGTCGGTTGCACTCGGCAAAGCATGAGGGCAGCCGGAAACAGAAACTCGTGAGACGACGGACCACCAAAACGGATTGGGATAGCGAGTCAACTATCATGGCTGTAATGACAAAACAGGGGCCGGTTACCTCGCAGGCCGACATCGATCTGACGATTCATGCGAGGCACTGGAACCCTTTCACTGTGCTGGGCCTTCATGAGGTACCCGGGGGCACGGACGGACTGAAGGAGTGGGTGATCCGGGCCTTCCTGCCCGAAGCGCGCACGGCCTGGGTGGTCGATCTGCTGCAGGGCGAGCCCGGCGAGCTTGTCCCCATGGAGCGGCTGCACCCCGACGGGCTCTTCCAGGCTGTGTTCACCGACCGGGCCGAGCCGTTCATGTACCGCCTGAAGATCGAGAGCCACGAGGGGCATCAGTGGGACATTGTCGATCCTTACCGGTTCGGGCCGGTGCTGACCGATTTCGACCTCCACCTCTTGGGAGAAGGAACGCACCTGCGCAACTACGAGCGGCTGGGTGCCCATTTACGCACCCATGAGGGGTTCCGGGGAGTTCACTACGCCGTCTGGGCCCCCAATGCCGAACGCGTCAGCGTGACTGGCAACTTCAACCACTGGGATGGACGCCGGCATCCCATGAGGAACCGGGGCGCCACCGGAATCTGGGAGCTGTTCATCCCCGATATCTGCGAGGGTGAGGTCTACAAGTTCGAGATCAAGAGCCGCAACCACGGCTACGTCGTGCAGAAGGCCGACCCTTACGGGTTCGCCTCCGAACTTCGCCCCAAGACCGCGTCGGTCGTCTGGGACCTCTCCAAGTTCACCTGGGGCGACGACGAGTGGATGGCGACCCGGGCTCAGCGGCAGGCGCTCGACCGCCCGATCTCCGTCTACGAGGTCCATCTCGGCTCATGGAAAAAGAGTAGCGAGTCGGCGACCGGCTTCCTGAGCTATCGCGAGCTGGCCCACGACCTGGCCGCGCACCTCGAGCACACCAAGTTCACGCACATCGAGCTGATGCCAATCACCGAGCATCCTTTCGACGGAAGCTGGGGCTACCAGCCGGTCGGCTATTTCGCGCCGACCTCCAGGCATGGCACGCCCGACGACTTCGCCTACTTCGTCGATCACCTGCATCGCCACGGCTTCGGGGTGATTCTCGACTGGGTCCCTGCGCACTTCCCCAACGATCTGCACGGCCTGGGGTACTTCGACGGCACCCATCTCTACGAGCACGCCGACCCGCGGATAGGTGAACACCGCGACTGGGGCACCAAGATCTTCAACTACGGCCGTGCCGAGGTGCGCAACTTCCTCTTCGGCAACGCGCTGTTCTGGCTCGACCGCTACCACCTCGACGGCCTCCGGGTCGATGCGGTGGCATCGATGATTTACCTTGACTACTCGCGCAAGGCGGGCGAGTGGATCCCCAACATGTTCGGCGGCAACGAGAACCTGGAGGCGATCGATTTCCTCAAGCAGCTCAATGAGATCTGCCACCGCGAGCACCCGGGAATCCTGACCATCGCCGAGGAATCGACGAGCTGGTCGGGCGTGTCCCGGCCCACCTATCTCGGCGGCCTGGGCTTCAGCCTGAAGTGGAACATGGGCTGGATGAACGACACCCTCCGCTACATTACAAAGGACCCGGTCTACCGCAAGTACGAGCACGGTTCGCTCACGTTCAGCATGATCTACGCCTTCACCGAGAACTTCGTCCTGCCGCTGTCGCACGACGAAGTCGTGCACGGGAAGCGGGCCTTGCTGGACAAGATGCCCGGCGACCTCTGGCAGAAGTTCGCTAATCTCAGGCTGCTCTACGCCTATATGTACGGCCACCCCGGCAAGAAGTTGCTGTTTATGGGAGACGAGCTGGCGCAGTGGCGCGAATGGAACCAGGATCAGAGCCTCGACTGGCACCTTCTCCAGTGGCGAGACCACCAGGGCATCTTGAAGCTCGTCGGCGACCTCAACGCCCTCTGCAACACGGAAGCGTCGCTCCACCAGGTCGATTTCGACTGGCAAGGCTACGAATGGCTGGAGCTGCATGACTGGGAAAACAGCGTCTTGGCCTTTCTGCGCCGGGCGAAGGACCCCAATGATTCCATGGTCGTCATCTGTAATTTCACGCCGGTCATTCGCGAGGATTACCGCATCGGCGTGCCCACCGGCGGCTACTATCGCGAGGTTCTGAACACGGACTCCGAATGTTACGGAGGCACGAACGTCGGCAACGAGGGAGGCGAATGGGCCGTTCCGGAGCCGTATGCCGGACGCCCCTACCGCCTGTCGCTACTGCTGCCCCCGCTGGGCGCCCTTTACCTCAAGACGCCTCCCGTAGGGTGACGATCGTACTGAGTGGCCGGGCTGGCCTGTAGGCTTGCGTCAGATCACCGTAGCCTTGCTCGGTGAACCCCCGCTCCCCTGTCCTCATGTTGGGCGCGGGTCTCACGACCCCGCCGCCTCTTTGACCGTAGGTCTCGCGGTCGAGGTCAGTGCGCCTCAGACGGAGACCCTGCGGTCAACCAGGGTGGGCGGGGTCAGGAGACCCGCGCCCAACAACGGGCTGAGTCTTTCGCCTTTCGGTGAATTCCGTTCGCAATCGAGAGCCGTTCACTCCTCGTCGAAATCTTCCAGGGGCCGGAAAGGCGCGGGCCTCGAGGCCTTGGGCTGCGCCGAGGGCTGGGCGATGATGTCATCGGGAGTTCGACTGAGCTGAGGGATCAGCTCGTCGATGGCGACGTTCCAGGTCACGTGACCGATCGCCACCACGGCGGTCTTCTTGCGCGGGTCAAGCTTGACGATGCGGCCCGGTCGATCGTATCCCAGGCGGGGCACGACGACGCGGTCGCCGGGCTGGAGCCGTGCACGGGCCTCGACAAGCTGCTCGTCGCGCCGGGCCCCGCGCTGCAGGTCGGCCAGCCGCTGACTGAGCGC
>JBAUOX010000478.1:0-7650 GCA_049579985.1 Isosphaeraceae bacterium
ACTTGCCCGTCAGGCCACTGTTGGTAGGTCAAACGAGCAAGCAGCACCACATTGAGCCAGGGTCGGCCTCAGCGATCAGTTGCTTCAATTCATTCAGGCTCAGAGTTCAGCTCGGGAAGGAATTCGCGCCCCTGCTTCTTAGCGGTCGTGCAGACACTCGCTTTCTCATCCAACAGAGGATGCCAAGCCGGCCTGGAAAGTTTTAGCTGGCGGTATCGAACTGGCGCCCTCTGCGAAACGACCTGTTTTTCGGAAAATTCAGGCGTTCTCGCGGTTCGTTCTTGTCTCGGAATGAGAAGAGGCTTCAAAGTCAATCTCCCTGGTATCCGTGGCCTCCCATCGCCCCGGTGAAGCGATCGTTTCAGCTCCGCGTGGGAGGAATGCGGCTCACACTCTGTGAATCGCGGCAGGAGTGTGGTGTTGGCGCCGTTCGGTCATACCGAGCGCTGCGCAGAGAGCTTACTTGCGATGCCAAATCTGTCCATCGCCGGACGGAGCCGGCTCTTACAGGGAATTGCAGGTGGGGGCCGAGCCCGCGAGCCGGGTGGGGGACACTCTCCCCGATCCGTTTTCGCGAAGGTATGCCATTGGGCCCACTGAGAGGCAAAGTCGAAATGGGAGAATAATCTCCCAATGACGAAAACGTGGAGGACAAGACCATGGCGAAAACGATGAAGGCGGCACGCGTGCACAAGTTCGGGGACCCGCTCGTGATCGAGGATGTGCCCATACCCTCGCCCGGGCCTGGCCAGATACTGATCAAGGTGGCGGCGAGTGGTGTCTGCCACACCGACCTGCACGCCGTGGACGGCGATTGGCCGGTGAAGCCGAAGCTGCCCTTGATTCCCGGTCACGAGGGCGTCGGCCCCGTCGCGGCACTCGGGGCCGGCGTCACCGACATCAAGGAGGGCGATCTGGTCGGCGTGCCGTGGCTGCACGACGCCTGCGGCAAGTGCGAATTCTGCGTGACCGGCTGGGAGACGGTGTGCGAGAAGGGGCGCTACACCGGCTACTTCGTCGACGGCGGCTATGCCGAGTATGTGCTGGGGAATGCCAATTATGTCGGCCATCTGCCAGCGGGGACCGATCTCGTCACGATGGCGCCGATCCTGTGCGCCGGCGTTACGGTCTATAAGGGCCTCAAGCAGACCGAGGCGGAGCCCGGCGAGTGGGTGGTCGTCTCCGGCATCGGCGGCCTCGGCCATATTGCGGTGCAATATGCCAAGGCAATGGGCTTCTTTGTCGGCGCGGTCGACATCCACGAAGAGAAGCTCGCGCTGGCCCGGTCGCTCGGCGCCGACTTCACGGCCAACGCGGCGACCGAAGACGCCGTTGCCAAAGTGGTGAAGGAGACCGGTGGCGGCGCGCATGGCGTGTTGGTGGTGGCGGTGGGGAGGGCCGCCTTCGGCCAGGCGGTCTCCATGGCGCGGCGCCGGGGGACGGTGTCCCTGGTCGGCCTGCCGCCCGGCGATTTCCCGCTACCGATCTTCGAGGTCGTGCTGAAGGCGGTCACGGTTCGCGGCTCGATCGTCGGCACGCGCCAGGATCTCGCCGAGTGCATCGGCATTGCCGCCCGAGGCATGGTCAAGGCGAGAGTCACCACTGAGCCCCTGGAAAAGATCAACGAAGTGTTCGGGCGCATGAAAGAGGGCAAGATCGACGGGCGCGTGGTCCTGAAATTCTAGGTGTTTAGGCGAGGCTACCAAGGTCCCAGCCGAGCGGCGAGGGATGGCCGCTTGGCCTTCCGGGACTTGTTGTCGGAGCGCCCGGGGTGGCCTGGGCAGGATCGCGACTCACAACTTACTTGCGACCGAGGCGGCAGGATGATACAAATACAATTACAACGCCCAGAAGTGCCGTGCGCAGCCGGCCGGGGGCGGCCCTATCTTTCCTGCGGCACAACTGCCCTGGCTGTCCACGAGATTCCTGGAAAGCGTCACAAGCAGTCGCGAGTTCTGAGAGCGGCATTTGCCCTCATTTTCTGCTCTCCACGCTACGATGTGAGTGAGCTTGCCGCGGCAACGCTGCGGCGAGCTTCCTCTGTTCATGTGCAACCGCCGGGGAAATCAAGCTGTTCGGCTTCATCAGCGGCGGTTTGGTCGGCATCTGGTTTCCGGCCGTCGATTTCGTGATAGCCGGGACCTTTCTGGATCATCACCTTTGCAACCGTCTCTTCCCTGTTGAGGAGGTTCAGCAGGTGAGGCACTGTGGCAACTGGATCTTGCAAAGGACGAGGTGAAACGCCTCAAGGCAAGTCAACCCGAAAGAAGCGTTCGATCGTCTTTCGGTCTTCGTCCGTCTCTTCGATCGAAGTTCCCCATCACCCTGAGAAGTTCCCCATCACCCTGAGAGGGAGTACGACCATGGCAACAGCTACCATGCCCCGCCGTCCCGCGAAGGCCCGCAAGTATCAGACCAAACTCCTGATCAATGGCCAGTTGCGCGACAGTGTCAGTGGCAAGACATTCAAGACCATCGACCCCTCGACCGAGGAGGTCATCACCGAAATCGCCATGGGCGACGCCGCCGACATCGACCTCGCGGTCAAGGCCGCGCGGAAGGCGTTCGACGACCGCAAGGGCGTCTGGCGCAAGATGGACGCCCGCGATCGCGGCCGCCTGATGCACCGGCTCGCCGACCTGATCGAGGAGCACATCGACGAGCTGGCCGAGCTCGAGACCCTTGACAACGGCAAGCCAATCTCCGAGAGCCGCAACGTCGATCTGCCGCTCGTGATCGACTGCTTCCGCTATTACGCCGGCTGGGCCGACAAGATCCAGGGCCAGGTCATCCCCATCCGGGGCAACTACCTCTGCTACACCAAGAAGGAGCCTGTCGGCGTCGCTGGGCAGATCATCCCCTGGAACTTCCCGCTGCTCATGGCCGCCTGGAAGTGGGGTCCGGCGCTGGCCGCGGGCTGTACGAGCGTGCTCAAGCCGGCCTCTTCGACTGCCCTGACCGCGCTGCGCCTGGGCGAGCTGGCAGTCGAGGCCGGCTACCCGGCCGGAGTCGTCAACGTCGTCCCCGGCCGCGGCTCGATCGCGGGCGACGCCCTGGCGAAGCACCCCGGCGTGGACAAGATCGCGTTCACCGGCTCGACAGAGGTCGGGTATGGCCTCATGAGGATTTGCGCCGACACGCTCAAGCGGCTCACCTTCGAGCTGGGCGGCAAGAGCCCGAACATCATCTTCGCCGACGCCGACCTTGATGTCGCCGTGAACGGGTCCTTGCTCGCGCTGTTCTTCAACCAGGGGCAATGCTGCTGCGCCGGAAGCCGGTTGTTCGTGCAGGAAGATGCCCACGACGAGTTCGTCGAGAAGCTGAGCAAGAAAGTGGAGTCACGGAAGGTGGGCGATCCGTTCGACCCAGAAACTGAACAGGGACCCCAGGTCGATAAGACCCAGTACGATACGATCATGTCGTACATCAACAAGGGCAATTCGGAGGGGGCCAAGTGCGTCACCGGCGGCGCGCGTCTCGGCGACAAGGGCTTCTTCATCAAGCCGACGGTCTTCGACAACGTCACGGATAGCATGACGATCGCCCGCGAGGAGATCTTCGGGCCGGTCCTGTCGGTCTTGAAGTTCCACGACATCGATGAGGTCATCGAACGGGGGAACGCGTCCGAGTACGGCTTGGCCGCCGCCGTCTGGACCCGCGACATCGGCAAGGCGCACGCCATCGCCGACGGCATCCGCGCGGGGACCCTCTGGGTCAACTGCTATGATGTCTTTGACGCCGCCGCCCCCTTCGGCGGGTTCAAGCGGAGCGGCTTCGGCCGCGAACTGGGCGAGAAGTCGCTCGACAGCTACACCGAGATGAAGACCGTGACGATCTCGCTTGATTGACAACGACGGTCTGACGTTTTATCGAATCTCGCGCCCGGGGGGCGTTTCGCGCCCCCCGGCAACGCGCCGGTTGCGAGGGGCAGCAGAAGGGTAACAGTTACAATTAGATGAGATCCCGTGTGCGGAGGTCTTGATGAAACGGGCGCTGCTGGTGATCGACGTGCAGAACGAGTATTTCACCGGGGTCTTGCCGATCACGCATCCGGTCGGGCATCTGGGAAAGATCCTGGAGGTCATGGACGCCAGCGCCGGGCGGGTGCCGACGGTCGTCATCCAGCACCAGACGCTCCAGGAAGACAAGCCGTTCTTCCAGAAGGGGAAACCCGGATGGGAGCTGCATCCCGAGGTCGCGGGCCGGCCTCGAGACCTGCGGATCGAGAAGACGCTCCCGGGGAGCTTCACCGGGACGGAGCTCGAGAGCTGGCTGCGGGAGCAGGGCATCGATACCGTGACCATCGCCGGCTACATGACGCACATGTGCTGCGACACGACCGCGCGACAGGCCGTTCACCGGGGCTTCACCGTCGAGTTCCTGAGCGACGCGACCGGCACGCTCCCCCTCGCCAACTCAGCCGGCTCCGTCTCGGCCGAGGAACTGCACCGGTCCATTCTCTGTGCCCAGCAAATGATGCTCAGCGAGGTCCTTCCCTCCTCGGCCTGGATCGAGCGAATCCGAGCCAGCACCACGAGTCCCTGAGACTTCCGCGGTCCTGGGAAGTGACGGATGGCCGAGCCTCAGGAGGTCGTTGGAATGGCGTTCCGGGGGGCGTGGGGTCTGACCCCGCGGGCTCCGGACCCCACGGGCTCCGTGATTACCAACGATGGCTCGCCGTCGGAGCTGGAGTTGGAGCTGTCGCTGGCCTACAAGGGTCAGCCGGATTTCCTTGCGCTCTTGACGTGGCAAGACCGATCTAGACCTCACGGGTGGACGGATTGGGCTGCGCCGTTACGGATTCGATGACGGCGACTCATCCGGTTGGTCCCGAGGTCCTTCCGGAGCGAATGTGGGCCGGGCAGTTGGCCGATGATGCGGATCATGACATGGCTGACACGCCTGAGTTAGCAGCGCAGCAGCAACAACCGCCGTTGGGCTCCAGCATCGAGCCCGCCGGCCTGATGGGCGACGGTATCGCACCGGCCTCCTCCCGAACTTGGCACCAAAGGAAATTCGGGGATAATCAAGGGCGGATGTGCGGAATGTAGGATCTAGTTCAATCGATTTCACGGATTCGTCTGGGTCTAGTTCAATCGATTCCGCTGATTTCGTCCGATAGTTCGCTCAGGACACGGGGTGGGTGTTGGCAGTTGTGGCTCGCCGTGATCAACCCATGGGCTGGTTGCTGATGGAAGATCAGGGTGTCCAGGCCGCCGTTCTGTTGCAGGAGTAACTCTCATGCCGATTGCAGGCATTCTCAGGCGATGGGTCTTGGTGAGTGCAGTCACCGGGGTTCTCGCCCTGATACAGGTACCAGGTGTAAGGGCGCAGGCCGTTCAGCCCGTACCAATGGCCCCGAGCCCGAACCCGAATCAGCCCGTACAAATGGCCCCGAGCCCGGGCCCTTTGAACTCCCCGGCCTATGGAGACACAGGCGCGCCCGGGATGGCGCCCGGAATGGCGCCCGAGATGGCGCCCGGGACACCGCCGCAGGTCCCCTTGCACTCCCCGACGGGTCTCTCGCCCCTGGAAGTGATCCGCAGATCGCTCACCGACAGCATCTACGAGCCGGCGGATCAAGCTCGTTGGTCGCCTCTCCCGCTCAGCACGTTCTTCACCGAGGGATGGGACCAGCCCTTCGTGCTTCCGACGACCGGCGGGGGCGGCTTGAAGGGCTCCGGCGGCTCGCCTCGTTTCGGGTGGATCAACGACTTCGGAGGTGTCCAGTATCGTGCCTGGTTTTTTGAATTGTTCTACGCCAATAATGTCTTGGGCGCTAACTATCGGTCAAACGGCAACCAGTACATCCTAGATTGGACGATCTTCGTCCCGTTCAACCGGCGCTTCGAAATCCAATTCGATTGGACCACCATCATCTCGAACAAGGGCGGGTTGAATAACACGTACCACGGTAACATCGGCGACCTTACCGTCAGCCCGCGGTTCCAGCTTTCCGAAACCAAAAATTTAGGCACGATGTTCCAAACGCATTTCCGCATCCCCACCGGCGCCCACGACAACGGCAACGGTGTGGCCAGCGTCGCTCCGGAATACTCGTTCTGGTGGAACGCCTACGGCAACTGGGTCGTGCGAGGCTCGACGGGCGTCACGGTGCCCACCAACCACGCCAAAACCTCGGGTTACACGGACTACTATAACCGCCTCGGCGTCGGCTACTACTTGAAGGGTCGCGACGACGCCTGGCTCCATAATGCGCAGGTTTACCTGCTCGCCGAAGACGACGCCACGATAGCCGGCCCCCGTCCCCGTGAGAACTTTTTCTCGCTGCTTCCCGGGTTCCTCACCCAAGTAGGGCCGAAGCTCTGGTTCGCCTACGGTGGCATCGAAGTACCCATGGTCGGCCCGAAGGCGTACACTTACCAGGCGATTTTCGCCATCGTGCATGCCTACTGATCGTAACCGTTCAGTGCCCCGCTGGCTCAGCAATTGCGGAGCGGGAAGGCCAGCCCGACGAGCCACAATCGCGCGATGCACGCAATCGAGCACCGGACGGTCTTGCAGTCGCAGGGTCCGGACCACGGTCAGCAGACGCTCGACGAAACGGCATCCCGGCCGCGCTGTGGCAACCGAACGCGTGCTTCCGCCACAGCACGCCCAAATTGCACCTAGCAAAGCCGCAACCTCGCGCTCCGGTAGGCATTCATTCGCCGGGGCAGACCGAGTTGTTAGTTCTGACGCACCCATGGCTCGCTCCTGGAAAGCAGAAAAAAGTGTCGGGAAGCGATTTCACGCATCATTGTGCGTGAAATCGGTTCCCGACATCTTATTTGGTCGTGCGCCACTCGCTACTCACTACTCGCCACTATCTCCCCGCCGTCCGCCACACCAGCGGGGTCAGGTCGTGCGTAGACCCTCCCCCGCTGGCTAATGCCTGACACCGAGCGCGGGATTTCCAAAGACCGAACGGGACCCGATCTCGACGAGCGGCCCCACTATTCAGTATGTCACCGAACCAGGCGATTCCTGCGGACAAATCAATCCGTTCTTCCTCCTCCGGTTCAAAGGTCCAGTTGTCGCGTGGCTTTTTGTTCGGGTGGAGGCCGGCGCAGGCGAGCCAGGCGTCGCGCAGTGCGTATCCGGCCGCGAGTCCAGGGGGGCGGGCCACCCTTATCGCGCCTCGAATGAATCGCGAGAGGGGCGGCTAGTTCGGTTACCCATATCGTCAGCGCCACCGTATTCGTACAATTCACAATCCATCCAGATCATCAACGATCACAGATTGAAGGGAGTAGCCGTCTTATGGGAACATTTGCAGGGGCGGCCCTCGGACTCGTGCTCGTGGGGCTTAGCGTCGTCTTGTATGCGAAGCTCAGCGCCGGTTACCCACGAAAGACCCGCCTGGTCCGAGTCGACCTCGAGCGCGGCGGGGGCAAGGAGCTGTTCGTGATGGTCCCCGGCTGCATCTTCAGCTCGCGGATCTTCGACGACGCCCGAAAGGTCATTCGCGCGACTCGGGCCGACGCCGACCTGATGCTGGTCGACTACCCACCTCCCACTTTCTCGAACGCAGACCCCTTTGAGATCGCCGTGGAACTGAGCGACGCAATCAACACCCAGGTGGTGGACTCCCACTACGCTTCCGTCACGCTGGTCTGCCACTGCATGGGGGCCCTGGTGGCGCGCAAG